>NZ_JAGPXS010000027.1:0-85211 GCF_018070425.1 Micromonospora sp. C81 | reverse complement strand
GGGACGGGGGTGGGTGGGTGGCCGGTTTGGCGTGCGAGTGCAGGCCGGCGTACACTTTCAGATCGGCGCACAGCGTCCACTCCGGCATGCCCACCCTGCGCTTCGGTGGGACCTGGAGCCGCGGCTGGCGCGGTCTTCTGATTTTGATCAGATTTCCGTGTAAGACGTTGTGGGCCGCCCGGAGCAATCGACGTCAGGACAGCGGAGGACATGCCGAAAAAAGACGGAGCCATTGAGATCGAGGGTCGGGTCATCGAGCCCCTGCCGAACGCCATGTTCCGGGTGGAGCTCGCGAACGGCCACAAGGTGTTGGCTCACATCAGCGGCAAGATGCGGCAGCACTACATCCGCATCCTTCCGGAGGACCGGGTCGTCGTCGAACTTTCGCCGTACGACCTGACCCGCGGGCGCATCGTCTACCGCTACAAGTAGTCCTGACGACGACCGGGAAGTCCCGTGTCCGTCTTCGACGTCTGGTGTCGTGCAACGCGCGTCCCCGGGCCAGATGGGAAGTAAGGCAACCGTGAAGGTCAAGCCGAGCGTCAAGAGGATCTGCCAGAAGTGCCGGGTTATCCGCCGGCACGGCCGGGTCATGGTCATCTGCAGCGACCCGCGCCACAAGCAGCGCCAGGGCTGACTCAGCCCGTCCGGCCGTAACACCGGCCGGGTGGCGTTGGTCCAGGCGGATCCTCAGCGAAACACACATCACACATGCTCGTCCCAGCCACGAGCGGTACGCGAGACGTACTCCTGCGTGGCTGACCCCCGGTCGGAGGCCGGGGCCCGCTCGGGCAGCGACCGTTCCCGGTCGCCGGCGCTCACCGCGTCGGAAGGACGGGACAGTCGGTAGCGGGATGGGACGGGTCCACACCTCCGCCACACATCACGAGGAGTACGCCCGCACATGGCACGTCTAGTCGGCGTGGATCTCCCCCGCGAGAAGCGGATGGAAATCGCGCTCACCTACATCTTCGGGCTCGGTCGCACCCGCGCCCAGGAGACACTCGCCGCTACCGGCATCTCGCCGGACAAGCGCGCTCGGGACCTCACGGACGAGGAGCTCGTGCAGCTCCGCGACCACATCGAGGGCAACTACAAGGTTGAAGGCGACCTGCGCCGCGAGGTCGCCGCTGACATCCGCCGCAAGGTTGAGATCGGCTGCTACGCCGGCATCCGGCACCGCCGGGGTCTGCCCGTGCGTGGCCAGCGGACCAAGACCAATGCACGGACCCGCAAGGGCCCGAAGCGGACCGTCGCCGGCAAGAAGAAGCCCGGCAAGAAGTAGTTCTTAACCGGATGACGGGGTCGGCCGCCGCCGAGGTGGGTCAGGCCGCAACCCAATCCGGAAAGTCAACTAGGAGCGCACAGACTTATGCCACCGAAGGCTCGTGCCGGAGCCGCTGTCAAGAAGGTCCGGCGCAAGGAACGCAAGAACGTCGCCCACGGGCAGGCGCACATCAAGAGCACGTTCAACAACACCATCGTGTCCATCACGGACCCGACCGGTGCGGTCATCTCCTGGGCCTCCGCTGGCCAGGTGGGCTTCAAGGGCTCCCGCAAGTCGACTCCGTTCGCCGCGCAGCTGGCCGCCGAGGCTGCCGCGCGTCGCGCCATGGAGCACGGCATGCGCAAGGTCGACGTGTTCGTCAAGGGCCCCGGCTCCGGCCGGGAAACCGCCATCCGTTCGCTGCAGGCCGTGGGCCTCGAGGTCGGGCAGATCGCCGACGTCACCCCGCAGCCGCACAACGGGTGCCGTCCGCCGAAGCGTCGCCGGGTCTGAGAGGTAGAGAGAGATGGCTCGTTACACCGGTGCAGACTGCCGCCGTTGCCGGCGGGAGAAGATGAAGCTGTTCCTCAAGGGCAGCAAGTGCGATGGTCCGAAGTGCCCGTTCGAGTCCCGGCCGTTCCCGCCCGGGCAGCACGGCCGCGGCCGCACGAAGGAGACGGAGTACCTGCTCCAGCTCCGCGAGAAGCAGAAGGCCCGTCGTGTCTACGGCGTGCTGGAGAAGCAGTTCCGCGGTTACTACGAGGAAGCCGTTGGCAAGCAGGCCAAGACCGGTGAGGTCCTCCTGCAGATCCTCGAGTCGCGGCTGGACAACGTCGTTTACCGGGCCGGCTACGCCCACTCGCGGGACATGGCCCGCCAGCTGGTCAAGCACGGTCACTTCACGGTGAACGGCAAGAAGGTCGACATCCCGTCGTACCGCGTCAAGGAGCACGACATCATCGAGGTTCGGGGCAAGAGCAAGGAGCTCACCCCGTTCATCGTCGCGCAGGCTCAGGCCGGCTCGAAGACGGTTCCGGCGTGGCTTGAGGCCATCCCGAGCCAGATGAAGGTGCTCGTGCACTCCCTCCCGGCCCGGCAGGTCATCGACACGCAGGTCCAGGAACAGCTGATCGTCGAGCTCTACTCCAAGTAGTCCGAGCTCGTTCGGTGGCCCGCCCTCCCGGGGGCGGGCCACCGGAACAGTTTGTGTCGTGGGCGTCAAATAGCGGGCGCCCCGGAAGAGAAGAGAAAAGATGCTCATCAGCCAGCGACCCTCCCTGTCCGAGGAGTCGATCAACGAGACCCGGTCCCGGTTCGCCATCGAGCCGCTGGAGCCGGGCTTCGGCTACACCCTGGGCAACTCGCTGCGGCGCACGCTGCTGTCGTCGATCCCGGGCGCGGCCGTCACCTCGATCAAGATCGACGGCGTGCTGCACGAGTTCACCACGATCCCCGGTGTCAAGGAGGACGTGGTCGAGCTCGTCATGAACATCAAGGAGCTGTGCGTCAGCTCCGAGCACGACGAGCCGGTCAGCATGTACCTGCGCAAGCAGGGCCCGGGCGACGTGACCGCGGGGGACATCCAGCCGCCGGCCGGCGTCTCGGTGCACAACCCGGATCTCAAGCTCGCCACCCTCAACGGCAAGGGCCGGCTCGACATGGAGCTGACCGTCGAGCGGGGCCGGGGCTACGTGACGGCGGCGCAGAACAAGCAGTCCGGCGCCGAGATCGGCCGCATCCCGGTCGACTCGATCTACTCGCCGGTGCTGAAGGTGACCTACCGCGTCGAGGCGACCCGTGTCGAGCAGCGCACCGACTTCGACCGGCTGATCATCGACGTCGAGACCAAGCCGTCGATGGGTCCGCGTACCGCGCTGGCCTCCGCCGGTTCGACGCTGGTCGAGCTGTTCGGGCTGGCCCGGGAGCTGGACGAGACCGCCGAGGGCATCGACATCGGGCCGTCCCCGCAGGACGCCCAGCTGGCGGCGGACCTCGCACTGCCGATCGAGGAGCTGGACCTCACCGTCCGCTCCTACAACTGCCTCAAGCGCGAGGGCATCAACTCCGTTGGTGAGCTCATCGGGCGTACCGAGGCCGACCTCCTCGACATCCGCAACTTCGGGCAGAAGTCGATCGACGAGGTCAAGATGAAGCTCGCCGGGATGGGTCTCGGGCTGAAGGACTCGGCTCCGAACTTCGACCCGGCGCACGTCGTGGACACCTTCGGCGAGGCCGACTACGACACCGACGACTACCGCGAGACCGAGCAGCTCTAGTCCGCGCTGCCGCCACAACTGAGGAGCACCAAAATGCCCACGCCCACCAAGGGCCCCCGCCTCGGCGGCAGCCCCTCGCACGAGCGGCTGATGCTCGCCAACCTGGCGACCGCGCTGTTCCAGCACGGCAAGATCCAGACCACCGAGACGAAGGCTCGGCGGCTGCGTCCGCTGGCCGAGCAGCTCATCACCAAGGCCAAGCGCGGTGACCTCGCCTCGCGGCGGCGGGTGCTGGGTGTCGTCAAGGACAAGGACGTGGTCTACGCCCTGTTCGACCAGATCGCGCCCCGGTACTCCAACCGCCCCGGCGGTTACACCCGGATCGTGAAGACCGGTCCGCGCAAGGGTGACAACGCGCCGATGGCCATCATCGAGCTGGTGGAGGAGCTTCAGGTCGCCGAGCCGAAGGCGAACAAGAAGACCGCCGCCCGCAAGGCCGCGCAGCAGGACAAGGTCGAGGCGCTCGCCCCGGCCGACGAGACCCCGAAGTCGGCCCCGGCCGACCAGGACTCCGAGGCGCCGGTGTCGGCGTCCGGTGACACCGACGCCGCCCGCGAGGACAGCGACGAGGCCACCGAGAACAAGGCCTGATCAAGGGCAACGTCGGGCCCGGCACCCCATCGGGGTGTCGGGCCCGACCCATGACAGGAGGTACGAGGTGGACGAGCGGATCCGGCTGCGGCTGGACGTCTCGTACGACGGCACGGGCTTCTCCGGCTGGGCCGCCCAGCCGACCCGGCGCACCGTCGCGGGGGTGCTGGTCGAGACCCTGGACCTCGTCCTCGGCGCCGGTACGGCCACCGGGCTGACGGTGGCCGGGCGGACCGACGCGGGAGTGCACGCCACCGGGCAGGTGTGCCACCTGGACCTGCCCGTCGACGTGTGGCGGGAGCACGAGGGGCGGCTGCTGCGTCGGCTGGCCCGCCTGCTCCCCACCGACGTACGCGTACGGGCGATGACCGCGGTGCCGTCCGACTTCGACGCCCGGTTCTCGGCCACCTTCCGGCGCTACGAGTACCGGGTCACCGACGCGCCCTTCGGTGCGGAGCCGCTGCGGCGGCACGAGGTGCTGGCCTGGCCCAAGCCCCTGGACCTGGCCGCGCTGAACGCCGCGGCGAGCGGTCTGGTCGGTGAACACGACTTCGCCGCGTACTGCCGGCGCAAGGAGAACGCGACCACACTGCGCGAGGTGACCCGGCTGGACTGGCGTCGCGACCCGGACGGCATCCTGGTGGCCACCGTGCAGGCCGACGCGTTCTGCCAGGCGATGGTGCGCAGCCTGGTGGGGGCGATGCTGGTCGCGGGCGACGGCCGCCGCCCGGTCGAGTGGCCGGGCAGCCTGCTCACCAGTGAGGTTCGCTCCAGTGAGGTGACAGTGGCCCCGGCGCGCGGGTTGACCCTCGTCGCGGTCGGCTACCCGGCCGACCCGGCGGACTACGCCCGCCGCGCCGACCTCACCCGCCGGCTGCGGGTCCCGGTCGAGGGCTGACCGTCGACGGCGTGCCGGTCAGTTGCCCGGCAGTTCGCCGTCGTCGGTGCTGCCACCCTGGGTTCCGCTGCTGCCGGTCGGCGCCGCCGTCGGCTGTCCGGCGCTGCCACCGTCGGCCCGCTGTTGCAGCACCCCCCGGCTGAGGTGCAGCTCGATCATGTCGAACAGGATCTCGCCGACCTTGGCGTCTCCTGCCTTGATCGCCGCACCGTCCTTCTGGACCACCAGCGCGTACGCCAGGTAGTGGCCCCGGACCTGCCAGCCCACCCGCGCCGGGGCGCTGGCCAGCACGTCGGTGCCGTCGCCCTCGCCGGCGGTGAGGCCACGGAACCGGCCCTGCCGTTCGTCGAGCAGCGGCCGGATCCGGTCCCGGGCCCGTTCCGCGCTGACCTTGTCGGTGAGGTTGAACAGGCCGGCGGTGACCAGGTGGTCCCCGTCGGGTGTCCGCAGCGTGGCCCGGACGATCTGGTTGCAGCCGAGTCGGACCAGCAGGTCGGCGACCTCGCCGGTGGCGGCGACGGCACAGCTGGCGCTGGACTGGGTCTTGACGACCTCGTAGCTCGGCTGGCCGTCGTTGAGCTTCAAATCCTTGCCGGGGAAGAGTTCCTTGGCGGTGAGCGGGGCCTGGTCGGTGTCCCGGGAGTCCAGGGTGAGCCGTTGCGCCGCGGCGGACGTCGGGGCGGCGTTCGGCTGGAACGTCGGGGTGGCCTGCGGTTGCTGGTCGCGGTTGTCGAGCAGCGCGGCGGCGCCCAGGCCGCAGAGGGCGAGCAGCACCAGGACGGCTGCGCCGCCGATCAGCACCTGCCACAGTCGGCCGCCGCCGCGTCGGGCTGATGGCTCGATCGGCGACGCGGAGCTGTAGACGTGGCCGCGGGGCGTGGCGGGCGGCGTCTCGGCACGAGCCGGCCGTGGCGGTGGTGGCGGGGGTGGCGACGACGACGGCAGCGAGAGCTGGTTCGCTCGCGGCAGCGACGGCGTGGGGAAGCGCGACGGAGAGGGCCCGGCGGGCGGGGGCGGACCGGCGCCGAGCACCGACAGGTCGGACCCGGGCTCCGGGTACTCCTCGAAAGCGTCCTCATCGGACTCGTACCGATACACCATGTCGCCCAGAGTAAGAGCCATTGTCCCTTTTGGGGATAATATCCAGGAAATGTGTGCGTAGGCCGTGTCATGGCCGGCCCGGGCCGGTGCGAGAATTGCCGGCGTGACCGGCGACCACTACTTCACCGCGCAGCCTGCCAGCGACGCCCCGGCGCGCGAGATCGAGTTCTCCGTCGCCGACCGCGACTACCGGCTCGCCTCGGCCGGCGGGGTCTTCTCCGCCAGCCGGCTCGACCCGGGCACGGCGGTCCTGCTGCGCAAGGCCGAGCTGCCCGCAGCCGACACCAGCGGCGACCTGCTCGACCTGGGCTGCGGATTCGGGCCGATCAGCTGCGTGCTGGCCGACCTCGCGCCCGCGAGCACCGTCTGGGCCGTCGACGTCAACGCCCGCGCCCGCGAGCTGACCGCCGCCAACGCGGTCCGGATCGGCGCCGGCGACCGGGTCCGGGTCAGCGCGCCGGACGACGTGCCGGCCGACGTCTCGTTCGCCCAGATCTGGTCCAACCCTCCCATTCGGATCGGTAAGGACGGGCTGCACGACCTGCTGCTGCGGTGGCTGCCCCGCCTCGCGCCGGACGGTGTCGGCTGGCTGGTCGTCGCCCGGCACCTCGGCGGCGACTCGCTGCAACGCTGGCTCACCGAGCAGAGCTGGCAGGTGGAGCGGCACGCCAGCCAGAAGGGCTTCCGGGTGCTGCGAGTCACCCGGTAATTGGATATACCCTCCGCCCCTCGCTGGGGCAGGATCCCCGCGTGGGATACGTGGACGTGGCAGGGGTCGGGCACATCCTGCCCGACGGTAGGGAACTCTTCGCCGACGTGTCGTTCCGGGTCGGGGAGGGCGCCAAGGTCGCCCTGGTCGGCCCGAACGGCGCGGGGAAGACGACGCTGCTGCGGATGGTCGCCGGTGACCTGCCGGTGCGGAGTGGCGTCGTCGCGCGCGCCGGTGGGCTGGGCGTCATGCGCCAGTTCATCGGCATGATCGGGGACGAGTCGACGCTCGCCGACCTCGCCCTGTCGCTGGCCCCGCCCGCGCTGCGCGACGCCGGCCGCCGGCTCGGCGAGACCGAGACGGCCATGCGGGCGGCCGAGGCCCACGGCAAGTTCAGCAACGCCGCGGGCAAGGCCCAGTTGGCGTACGCCGACGCGCTCGGCGCCTGGGGCGAGGCCGGCGGGTACGACGCCGAGGTGCTCTTCGACACCGTCGCGACAATCGTGCTCGGCCTGCCCTGGGACACCGTGCGGGACCGGCCGGTGCGCACCCTCTCCGGTGGCCAGCAGAAGCGCTTCGCGTTGGAGCTGCTGCTGCGCGGCCCGGACGAGGTGCTGCTGCTCGACGAGCCGGACAACTTCCTCGACGTGCCCGGCAAACGCTGGCTGGAGGCGCGACTGCGCGAGTCGACCAAGTCGGTGCTCTACGTGTCGCACGACCGCGAGCTGCTGGCCCAGAGCGCCGACCGGGTGGTCGCCGTCGAGGGTGGCAGCGCCTGGGTGCACCCGGGTGGCTTCGCCAGTTGGCACTCCGCCCGGGTGGCCCGGCACGCCCGCCTCGACGAGCTGCGTCGTCGCTGGGACGAGGAGCACCAGAAGCTTCGCGAGCTGATGCTGATGTACAAGCAGAAGGCCGCGTACAACGACGGGTTGGCCTCGCGCTACCAGGCCGCGCAGACCAGGCTGCGCAAGTTCGAGGAGGCCGGGCCGCCGCCCGTACCGCCGAAGGACCAGGACATCCGGATGCGGCTGAGCGGCGGGCGGACCGGCAAGCGCGCGGTCATCTGCGAGCAGCTTGAGCTCGACGGCCTGACCTTCCCCTTCGACCTGGAGATCTGGTACGGCGACCGGGTGGCGGTGCTCGGTGCCAACGGCAGTGGCAAGTCGCACTTCCTGCGGTTGCTGGCCCGGGGCGGCACCGACCCCGACCCGGCGAACGGGCCGGTCGACGGGGCGGGCGCGCTCGCCCCGGTGGCGCACGACGGCACGGCCCGCCTCGGTGCCCGGGTCCGACCCGGTCACTTCTCCCAGACCCACGACCGGCCGGAGCTGATGTCGAAGACGCTGGTCGAGATCCTCTGGCGGGGTGACGAGCATCGCACCGGGATGGACCGGCACGCGGCGATGGGGGTGCTCAGCCGCTACGAGTTGGCCGCGCAGGGCGACCAGCGCTTCGGCACGCTCTCCGGTGGGCAGCAGGCCCGGTTCCTGGTGCTGCTGCTGGAGCTGTCCGGGGCGACCCTGCTGCTGCTCGACGAACCCACCGACAACCTCGACCTGGCCAGCGCGGAAGCACTGGAGGCGGGTCTGAACGCGTTCGACGGGACGGTGATCGCGGTCACCCACGACCGCTGGTTCACCCGGTCCTTCGACCGGTTCGTGCTGTTCCGGGGTGACAACGAGGTGGTGGAGACTCCGGAGCCGGTCTGGGACGTCGGGTGATCCCCGCCGACCTGCCCGACCGGCTCTGCGCCGTCGAGGGGGTGGTCGCCGTGGCGCTCGGTGGTAGCCGGGCACGTGGCGAGCAGCGCCCGGACTCGGACTGGGATCTGGGTCTGTACTACCGGGGCGAGCTGGACGTCCCCGCGCTGCGCGCGGTCGCCGTGACGGTTGCCGACGACGCCGACGTCGCGCTCACCGCCCCGGGTGGATGGGGCCCCTGGGTCGACGGCGGTGGTTGGCTGCGGATCGGCGGGGTCGCCGTGGACTGGATCTACCGGGACCTCGACCGGGTGCACCGGGTCTGGACGGACTGCCGGACCGGGCGGTTCGAGGTCGGGGTGCAGGCCGGGCACCCGCTCGGGTTCTACTCGTCGGCCTATGTCGGTGAGGTGGCGCTGTGTCAGGTGCTCGCGGATCCGACCGGCGAGCTGGCCCGGTTGAAGGAGCAGGCCGGGGAGTATCCGCCCGCACTGGCCGATGCCCTGGTGGCGAGCGGCTGGGAGGCAGGGTTTCTGCTGGCCGGCGCGGCCAAGGCCAGCGCCGGAGGGGACAGCGGGTACGTCGCCGGCTGCCTGTTTCGGGTGGTAGGGGTGCTCGCCCAGGTGCTGCACGCCCGAGCGGGCCGGTGGCTGGTCAACGAGAAGGGGATGATCGCCGCCGCAGGGCGGCTGCCCGGGGCACCGCCGCACTTCGAGCAGCGGGCGCAGGCACTGCTCGGCGCCGTCGGCCACAGCCCCGCCGAGTTGGCCGCCACCATCGGTGCTGCCCGCGAGCTGGTCACCGAGGTGGTCGGCTGAGCCGCCGCCGAGGTGGACCGCAGCCAGCGGGCATAGGGTGGATCTCGTGACTGAGATGACCTATCGCCGGTTGGGCGACTCCGGGCTCGTGGTGTCCGTGGTCGGCATCGGCTGCAACAACTTTGGCCGGAAGCTCGACCTCGACGGCACGCGCGCGGTGGTGGACGCCGCCCTGGACGCCGGCATCAACCTCTTCGACACCGCCGACATCTACGGCGAACCGCAGGGCGGCTCCGAGGAACTGCTCGGGCAGGCGCTCAAGGGGCGCCGGGACGACGTGGTGGTGGCCACCAAGTTCGGCATGGACATGAACGGCCTCAACGGGCCGGACTTCGGTGCCCGGGGTTCGCGGCGCTACATCGCCCGTGCCGTGGAGGCGTCGCTGCGTCGGCTCGGCACCGACCACATCGACCTCTACCAGATGCACGAGCCCGACCCGGGCACCCCGATCGACGAGACCCTCGCCGCCCTGGACGACCTGGTCCGCGACGGCAAGGTGCGTTACCTGGGCAACTCCAACTTCGCCGGCTGGCAGATCGCCGACGCGGACTGGGTCGCGTCGTCCAACGGTCGGGCCCGCTTCATCAGCGCCCAGAACCACTACAGCCTGCTGGAGCGCTCGGTGGAGACCGAGGTCATCCCGGCCTGCGAGCGGTTCGGCCTCGGCATGCTGCCGTTCTTCCCGCTCGCCAACGGGCTGCTCACCGGCAAGTACAAGCGCTCGGGTCAGCCGCCGGCCGGCAGCCGACTCTCCGGCGGTGGCCGGTACGCGGAACGGCTCGCCGCAGCCGACTGGGACACCATCGAGGCGATCGAGGCGTACGCGGCCGAGCGGGGTCTGACGATGCTGCAGGTGGCGATCGGTGGGCTGGCCGCCCAGCCGGCGGTGACCTCGGTGATCGCCGGTGCCACCACGCCCGAGCAGGTGGTGGCCAACGCCGCCGCCGGCACCTGGGAACCCAGCGACGAGGATCTGACGGCGCTGCGCGCCATCCTCTGAGCGCGGAGGGCGACCGCCGGCGCGTGATCCACTCGCGTTCCTTGAAGTCGGGGCGTCCTGCGGTCCGGGAAGCCCCGACTTCAAGGATGTCGAGTCGATCAGTCGTTCTGCGTACCGGTGCGGCGGCGGCCGAAGAGCATGGCCACCCCCATTGCCGCGGCGACGAGCACGAGGCCGGCCGCCGCGAACGGCCACCAGCCGGCACCCGCCCCGCGGTCTCCGTCAGTCGTTCTGGTCACCGCGACCGGTGCGGGCACCGGTGGTGACTGTGCTGCCCGGGCCTGCACCGTGGCGGTGGCCTCGCTCTTGAGCGGAGCGGGGGAGCTCACCGTCACCTTCCACGTGCCGGTGGAGAGCACCGGGCCGCTGCTGTAGAAGCCCTGCCCCTCGGGCTGTGGCTCCAGTTGCACCGGCCCGACCTTCTGCCCGTCCGGGCCGGTGGCGGTGAGGACCAACCGCACCACCCGGTCCAGCCGGCGGCCGTCGGCGTAGACGGCCTGGATGGTGACACCCTCAGCCCCGTCACCGGCCACCGTCAGTTTGAGCTTGTCGGCCTGAGCGGCCGCCGGGGCAGCGGAGAACAGGGTCAGGGCCAGCCCGACGAGAACGGCGGCCAACACCTTGCGGATACCCGTCACGGACATCTCCTCACTACCTACGAGGGAGGCCCCTCCCCGACGTCGTGACGTCGGGGAGGGGCCTCGTCGGATCAGAGCTGGCGACCGGGTGCGAGCCGGGTGGCATCCTCACCCAGGCGTCCGGTGCCCTTGATCGGAGCGCCGTCGTTCGCCTTCACCCCGGCCTTGCTGGCCGCGCCGCCGAGCCGGACGATCATGGCGTCGGCGTCCCGGATCAGGACGTCCCGGATCTCCGCCTCGGCCACCAGTGTGGCGTCGGCGGCCAGCGCGCGGAAGGCGGTCAACTGCTTGATCGCCTTGTTGTCGTTGCCGGCCGCCTCGGCCTGACGGGCCGCGTCCAGCTTCGCCGTCAACTGCTTGTGCGCCTTGGCCGAGAGTCGACCCGTCGCCTTGAACCGGTCCAGCAGGCCCTGCATGTCCCGGAACGAGGTGGTGACGAAGAACCGGACCGCAGAGGTGGTCTGGTTGCCCGCCTTGTCGGTCGCGGTCACGGTCAGCTCGTGCAGGCCGAGCGGCAGCTCGTACATGGCCTGCAGAGTGCCGCTGGCGTACGCCCTGCCGTCCAGCTGGCCGACCACGGACGCGATGCCCGAGGTCGGGTCGACGGCCTGCCAGGACACCCGAACGTCCTGGCTGTCACCGTAGAGCTGGCCGTCGGCGATCCCGGACACCAGCAGCGTCGGCTTCGTGCCGTCGATGCGCAGCACCGCCGACTTGAGCGTCTCGGCGTTGCCCGCCTTGTCGGTCGAGCGGAACAGCAGCTCGTGCTGGCCGTCACCGGTCACCTCGACCGGCGTCGTGTACGGCGTCCAGGTGCCACCGTCCAGGGACCACTCCACCGTCTTGACGCCGGAACCGGCGTCGGTCGAGGCCAGCACGACCGGGATCGTCCCGTTGTGCCAGCCGGCGTCGTTCGCCGGAGCGAATGTCGCCGTGGTGACCGGCGCGGTGGTGTCGATCTTGACCGTGACGGTCTTCGTCGACTCCACGTTGCCCGCCTGGTCGGTCGAGCGGAACCGCAGCTCGTGCTCGCCGTCCCCGCTGACCGCCACCGGAGCGGTGTAGGCCGTCCAGGTGGTGGCACCGTCCAACTGGTACTCGGTGCTGGCGAGCCCGCTACCGCCGGCCTCGTCGGCGGCGGTGAGGGTCACCGTCACCGGCCCCGTGTGCCACCCCTCGGTCGGGGTGCCGGACACCGTCGCCGTGGTGACCGGCGCGGTCTCGTCGGCGACCTTCGTGCTCAACCGGAAGTAGTCGAACGCGGCGGTCTTCGAGGCGGTCTGGTTGGCGCCGAGGGTGAACAACCCGACCTTCGGGGTGGCACCCACCGCGCTGTTCGTCAGCGCCTCCAACGCGGTCCAGGTCGTCCCGTCGGCCGAGTACGACGCGGTGAACGTGTCACCGGTGCGGGCCAGCCGCAGGTGCCACACCGCCGAGGTGAGGCTGGCCGCCTCCGGCTGCGGGTTCTGCACTGTCCCGGCGATCTCGCTGCGGAACTCGATCCGCCGCGTCACCGCCTGGCCGGCCTGGTTGTCCGCGATGAAGTCCAACTTCAGGTAGTTGTCGTCGTCGGCCTGCACGAGCAGACCGGCCTGCTGGTACTGCTCGTTCAGCAGACTGCCGTCGACCTTCGTCTCCAGGGTCCAGTCGCCGGACGGCGCGGTCTGGAGGATGAAGTTCTTCGGCCCGGTGTTGTCGGTGCCGTAGATGTCACCGTTGGGCACGTCGATCCGCAGCGCGCCATCGGTGACCCGGTAACCGTTCGGGTCCTCCCGCGTGATGGCGTCCCAGCGGCACTTGTCCAACGTGGAACCGGTGAACTCGTCCGACGGGTCGACCGGGCCGGCCGGGGCGTCCGGCGTGACCTGGAACGAGTCGAACGCGGCGTCGACCACGGGCGCCTCGGTGCCTCCGTTGAGCGCGAAGACCCCGATCCGCGGGTTGGTGATGCCGGCGAGCGCTGCCGACTGGCCGACCGGGGTGAAGGTCTGCCCGTCGCCCGAGGCGGCGGCGGTCAGGTTCGTCCCGTCGCTGGTGATCCGCAGGTACACGGTGTCACCCGCCGGTGCGGCGGCACTGTCGGCGGCCTCGTTGCGAGGCGTACCGGCCGTCTCCCGGATGAACTCCACCCGCCGGCTGCCGTTGTACAGCAGGTCCAGCTTGGCGTAGTTGTCGTCGTCGCCGTACACCAGCACGCCAGCCTGCTGGTAGTTCGCCGTCACCGGCAGCGTGACCTTGGTGGTCATCTCCCAGGCGCCGGTCGGAGCCGCCTGGAGCACCAGGTTGGTGGCGTCGTTGCGAGCGCCGTAGAGGTCGCCCACCGCCGTGGGCAGCCGCAGCGCGCCGCCGCTGAGCGAGTAGAGCTGGTTCTCCCGGACCACGCTGGTCCAGCGCTCCTTGTCGAGGCTGTTGCCGTTGAAGTCGTCCGAACGCGCCCCGAAGCAGGACGTGTCCGGAGCGTCGACCCGCACCGGCACCGTCGCGTACGACCTGGCGCCCTTGCTGTCGGTCACCGTGAGGGTGGCCGTGAAGGTGCCCGCGTTGGTGTAGGTGTGGCTGGCGTCCACTGTGGTCGCCGAGCCTCCGTCACCGAAGTCCCAGGCGTACGTCAGCGGGGTGTCGCCCTCGGCGTCGGTGGCCGTGCCGTCGAACTCGACGGTGACCGGCACGGTGCCGGTGGCCGGGGTCGCGGTGGCGGTGACCACCGGCGGCGCGTTCTCGGTGACGCCGCGGCCGACGAAGTCCATCCAGTTGACGTTGAACAGCGAACCCGTTCCGCCGTTCGGATCGCGGGCCACGAAGTACAGCGAGCCGCTCGCGGCACCGGTCACCGGCGCGCTCACGTCCGTGTACGTCTGCCACGCGCCGGTCGTCGGAACGGTGGCCGTGGCCACGACCGGTCCGTCGACGGCGCCCGCGTGGACCTCGATCCGACCGCCGGCGGCGGCCGAGGCGGCCCGGAACCGGATCTCGGTGATGTTCGTCAGGTCCGCCGGGACGACCGACCACCAGTCGCCGTCCTCGATGAACGCGATGCTCTGGCCGCCACCGGCGGTGTCGGCGCCGGCCTCTCGTTGCACGCCGGCGTCTCCGCCGCCGGTGCCGCCCGGCACCCGTCCGGTGGCCGTGAAGTACTCGGCCTGCTTCTGCTTGGGCTGCAGGATCTCGATGTCCCGGCCGGTGAGCGCGCCCGCGCCGCCGGCACCACCTTCGTCGGTGTAGGTGGCCTCGAAGACAGCGAAGACGTTCGCCTCGGCGCCGTGCCCGGAGGCGAGCGACGTCTGGACCGTGCCGGTGCACCCGGTGTGCTGCTCCAGCGGGTGGGCGTGCTCGTCGTGACCGAGCAGCACCTGGAGGTTCACCCGGTCACAGTCGATCTGCCCGTCCTCGGGGTCGGTCACCTTGACCGTGTAGCGGACCTGGTCACCCCAGTTGAAGAAGCCACCGTCCGGCGGGAAATCGATGCTCACCGTCGGTGCGGTGTTGCCCACGGTGATCGGCACGTTGGCCACCGCGGTACGGCCCTTCGGGTTGGTCACGGTGAGCTGGGCGGTGTAGCTGCCGGCCGTCGCGTACGTGTGTGTCGGGTTGGCCTCGGTCGAGGTCTGCCCGTCGCCGAAGGTCCACGAGTAGGTGAGCGCGCCGCCGTCCGGGTCCCGGGAGCCGGCGCTGGAGAAGGTGACAGTCAGCGGCGCCGGGCCCGAGGTCGGGTTGGCGGACGCCGCGGCGATCGGTGCGCGGTCACCGGCGGTGTAGTCGATCCGGTAGATGCCGGAGTCGTCGTTGTTGCCGCCGAACCCGGTGCCCCACTCGATCAGATAGAGCGCGCCGTCCGGACCGAACTCGAAGTCCATCGGCCGGACCATCTTCATGCCGGTGAGCAGCTGATTGATGTCCACCAACGACTTGCCGTCGGGGGTCACCTGCATGGTGTACATCTTGTTCTGGTTCCACTCGCCGAGCAGAGCCTTGCCGTCGTAGTACGCCGGCCACTTGCGGTTGGAGTTGAGGTCCGCGTCGTAGCGGTAGGCCGGGCCGCCCATCGGGGCGCCACCGCCGCCGATTTCCGGGTAGCGCGCGTCACCGGCGTAGCCGTAGTCGACGGTGGCCGGGACGACCGGCGGGAGGTTGGTCAGGCCCGTGTTGTTGGGCGAGTTGTTCACCGGCGCGGCGCAGTCGAACTTCGGGCCGCTCGGGCCGGACGGGAACGTGTAGTCGTTGTACGCCTCGTTCGTCCCGGTGCAGTACGGCCAGCCGTAGTTGCCAGGGGTCACGACGTTCCACTCGACCAAGCCCCGGGGGCCCCGGTCCGGGTTGTTCGCGTTGGCGTCCGGCCCGTAGTCCCCGACGTACAGGGTGTCGGTCTTCGGGTCGGTGCCGATCCGGAACGGGTTGCGGAAGCCCATCGCGTAGATCTCGGGGCGGGTCTTCTCAGTGCCCGGCGCGAAGAGGTTGCCCGTCGGGACGGTGTACGTGCCCTCGTCCTCCGGGTGGATCCGGATCACCTTGCCGCGCAGGTCGTTGGTGTTGGCCGAGGTGCGCTGCGAGTCGTAGTCCTGGCGGCCCGGCCGCTCGTCGAGCGGCGAGTACGCGCTCGACTCGAACGGGTTGGTGTTGTCACCGGTGGCCAGGTAGAGGTTGCCGGCGCTGTCGAAGGCCATGCTGCCGCCAGCGTGGCAGCAGGTGTTGCGCTGGGTGTCGACCCGCAGCACCTGCTTCTCGCTGGCTGGGTCGATGGTGTCGCCGGTGACCGTGAAGCGGGACAGCAGGTTGCGGGTGACCCCGTCGTTCGGGGCGTAGTAGAGATATACCCACTTGTTGGTGGCGAAGTCCGGGTCGAGCCGGATGCCGATCAGGCCGTCCTCGTTGCCGGTGAAGACGTCCAGGTCGACGGCGGTGACGGTGCTGCCGGTGTCCGGCTTGACGATCTGCACGCGACCGTCGCGCTCGATGTAGAAGACGCGCCCGTCCGGGGCGATGTCCAGCTCCATCGGGTTGCTGGTGTTGCTGTCCAGCGCGACCTTCTCGAAGTTCGAGGTCTTCGAGGCGCCGCAGTCGGCGTTCTCGACACCGGCCGCGGTCCGGATGCCGCCGAGCAGGTGGGACAGGAACTCGGGCTCGGCGTACGACTCCCGGGTGTGGCCGCCCCCGGTGTACCAGGATCGGCCGCCGTCGAAGTCCTGACACCAGGCGATCGGGTGGTCGGCGCCCATGGCACCGGCGCCCGCGGTGTAGCTCTTCTCGTCCAGGCTGGCGAGCACGTGCACGTCCGGCCGGGGGTTGGTCTGGTAGTTGTACCACTCGTCGAACCGGGACCATCGGTCCGGCAGCCCGGCGGTCGACGGGTGGGCGTGGTCCTCCACCTTGACCGTGGCCTGCTGGTTCTGTGGGTGGTTGGCGAAGTACGCGCCGACCAGGTCGCCGTACCAGGCCCAGCTGTACTCGGTGTCCGACGCGGCGTGGATGCCGACGTAGCCGCCGCCCGCCTTCACGTAGCGCTCGAACGCCGCCTGCTGCTCGGCGTCGAGCACGTCACCGGTGGTGGAGAGCCAGATCACCGCCTTGTACTTCGCGAGGTTGGCGTCGTTGAATGCGGCGCCGTCCTCGGAGTTGTCCACTGTGAATCCGTTGGCCACACCGAGCTGTTGGATAGCAGCGATGCCGGTGGGGATGGAGTCGTGCCGGAAGCCGGCGGTCTTGGAGAAGACGAGGACGGAGAAGGGATCGGCGGCGGCCTTTGGCGCCTTCGGCACCACCTGGCTGACCGGGGCTGCGGCTTTCGCATCCCGTGGGGGGACCTGGGCGGCCGCCTGGGCGGGCGTGCCGAACAGGGTGGTCGAGGCCATGGCCAGGGAGATCAGGGTTGCGGTGATGGGTACGCGGGCACGACGAGAACGGGACACGCCGCCTCCTATGTCGTAGTGACAGGGATCGCGGGAGCCGGCTCGCCGAAGACCCTCCCAGATGGAGCCGGTGGTGACACCGCGTCACGGTGCCCCCGCCAACATTTTGTCGAATCGCTGAACAAATTAATTCGGCTGGCTCAATGTCCGGCAAGATGCCGGCAGGTAACGGTTCTGCAACGGGGGGCGACATTCCGAATAGGACCGGGATGAAGCGCCCAACCTAATCCGCCATTCCGGCCCGTCGACACCCGCCTTGGCAGACCGGCGGATCTGTCGTACGGTGACACGCAAGTAACCCACGGGAGCCCGGTGTACCGGGCTGAGAGGGGGGCTGACAGCCCCCGACCGTCGAACCTGATCCGGATAATGCCGGCGCAGGGAGGAGCGTTGCCGTGCCGTCCCTGGGGCGACTGCATCTGATCACCGACACCCGACCCGGGCGAGACCCGCTCACCGTGGTCCGGGCCGCCCTCGCTGTGGCCCGAGCCGACCTGGTGGTGCAGGTCCGGGTCGAGGATTCCGCCACCGACCGCGAGACGTACGAGCTGGCCCAGCGGGTGCTGGCGCTCTGCGTGCCGTACGGGGCGACCTGCCTGGTCAACGACCGGCTGCACGTGGCGCTGGCGGTCGGTGCCGCCGGTGGGCACGTCGGGGCAGACGACCTGCCGGTCGCCGCCGCACGTCGGGTGCTCGGCCCGGCCGGCGTGCTGGGCGCCACCGCCCGTGCGCCAGGAACAGCGACCGCGGCGGTCGCGGCGGGAGCCAGCTACCTGGGCGTCGGGCCGTGCCACACCACCAGCACCAAGTCCGGCCTGCCGGACCCGATTGGGCCCGTGGGCGTACGTGCCGTCGTCGACGCCGTCGACGTGCCGGTCATCGCGATCGGCGGCGTGACCGCCGAGCGGGTGCCGGAGCTGCGGGCCGCCGGGGCGTACGGGGTGGCGGTCGTCGGGGCGGTCTCGGCTGCCGCCGACCCGGCGCGGGCGACCGCCGAGCTGATCGAGGCACTGGCGTGCTGACCGGCCGGTCGGAGTCAGCGCGATCGAGTGAGCGGGCCCGGCCGGACGTCGCGGTGGTGGGGGCGGGGCCGATCGGGCTGGCGATCGCCTGGCGCTGCGCCGCCCGAGGGCTGCGCGTGGTGGTGCACGATCCGGAGCCCGGCTCGGGGGCGTCGGCGGTGGCCGCCGGCATGCTCTCGCCGGTCGCCGAGACGTACTTCGGTGAGCGGCAGCTGACCGGGCTGCTGCTGGCGTCCGCCGCCCGCTGGCCGGCGTTCGCCGCCGAGCTGACCGCGGCGAGCGGCACCGGGATCGGCTACCGGACCGAGGGCACCCTGATGGTCGGGCTGACCGGCGACGACCTGGCCGAGGCGCGCCGACTCTGGGCGTACCAGCAGGGGTTGGGCCTGCCGGTGACCCCACTGCGCCCCAGCGAGCTGCGCGACCGCGAGCCGGCGCTCGCACCACGGCTGCGCGGCGGCGCGCTCGCGCCCACCGACCACCAGGTGGACCCCCGGCGGCTGGTGCCGGCACTGCGCACGGCCGCCCAGCGGGCCGGAGCGGTGCTCGTGCCGCAGGCGGTCGCGCGTCTGTCCGATGTGGATGCTGCGGTCACCGTTGTCGCCGCCGGCTGCGGGGCCGCCGCCCTCACTGGCCTGCCCGTCCGGCCGGTGAAGGGCCAGATCCTCCGGCTCCGCGCGCCCGACGGCGTCGCGCCGGGCTTCCGGCACGTGATCCGGGGGTACGCCGACGGCGAACCCGTCTACCTGGTGCCCCGCGCCGACGGCGAGGTCGTGCTCGGCGCGACGGTCGAGGAACGGGCGGACACCACTGTCACCGCCGGTGCGGTGCAGCGCCTGCTCCGCGCCGGAGTCGACCTGCTGCCCGAGCTGGCCGAGTACGACCTGGTCGAGGCGGTCGCCGGGCTGCGCCCGGGCACGCCGGACAACGCGCCGATCCTCGGGCCGCTGCCCGACCGGCCGGACGTGCTGGCCGCCACCGGGCACCACCGGCACGGCATCGTGCTCACCCCGATCACCGCCGACCTGATCACCGAGCTGGTGCTCGACGGCGTGCCCAACCCGCTGCTCGCGCCCTTCGGACCCGAACGGTTCGTCGGTGCCGGATCGGCCGGTCGCACACCGGCCGCGACGGGTGGACCTGAACCGACGATGGAGGGGGACCGGTGGAGTTGACCGTGAACGGGGCCGGACGCAGCGTCCCCGGTGGCGCGTCGGTGGCCGACCTGGTGCGTGACGTCGTGCCCGAACAGCGGGGGGTGGCGGTCGCGGTCAACGGCGAGGTCGTGCCCCGGGCCGGCTGGCCGGCCACTGTGCTGCGTGACGGCGACCGGGTCGAGGTCCTCACCGCGGCGCAGGGCGGGTGAGCAGCGTGACGTTCGAGCTGGGTGGGGAGACGTTCACCTCGCGGTTGATCCTCGGCACCGGCGGCGCCGCGAACCTGCACGTGCTGGAACAGGCGATCCGGGCGTCCGGCACCGAGCTGGTCACGCTGGCGCTGCGCCGGGTGGGCACCGCGCCGGGCTCCACCGGTGGGCTGCTGGAGCTGCTGGACCGGTGCGGGGTGCGACTGCTGCCGAACACCGCCGGCTGC
This sequence comes from Micromonospora sp. C81, assembly GCF_018070425.1. Classification (NCBI taxonomy): domain Bacteria; kingdom Bacillati; phylum Actinomycetota; class Actinomycetes; order Micromonosporales; family Micromonosporaceae; genus Micromonospora; species Micromonospora sp. C81. The sequence continues at coordinate 65,695 of NZ_JAGPXS010000027.1, read as the reverse complement.
CACACCGCGACCGAGGCGGTGAAGGTGGCCCGGCTGGCCCGGGACGCGTTCGACACCGACTGGGTCAAGCTGGAGGTGATCGGCGACGAGCGGACGCTTCTGCCCGACGGGGTCGAACTGCTCCGCGCCGCCGAGGAGCTGGTGGCCGACGGCTTCACCGTCCTGCCGTACACCAGCGACGATCCGGTGCTCGCCCGCCGGCTCGCCGACGTGGGCTGCGCCGCGGTGATGCCGGCCGGTTCCCCGATCGGCTCCGGGCTCGGCATCGGCAACCCCCACCACATCCGGCTCATCCGGCAGGGGGTGGACGTGCCGGTGATCCTCGACGCGGGCATCGGCACCGCCTCCGACGCGGCCCTGGCCATGGAGCTGGGCTGCGACGCGGTGCTGCTGGCCAGCGCCGTGACCCGAGCCGAGGACCCGGTGGCGATGGCGACCGCGATGCGGTACGCGGTCGAGGCGGGCCGGCTGGCGGCAGGCGCCGGCCGGATCGCCCGGCGCTTCCACGCGCTGCCCTCCACACCCGACGAGGGAAGACCGGACCTGTGACCCCGCCGTCCGGTGTTGTCCTGTTGACCGACCGGCTCGTCGCGCGGGGCGGGCTCGACCGGGTCGTGGCGGGAGCCGTGGCCGGGGGAGTGCGCTGGGTGGTGCTGCGGGAGAAGGACCTGCCCCGCCCCGAGCGCACTGCCCTAGCCGTCGAGCTGCGCGCGATCCTCGCCGACGTCGGCGGAACGCTCGTCGTGGCCGGCCCCGACCCGCTCGGCGGCGCCGCCGTGCACCTGCCCGCCGCGGGCCCGTACCCGCCGCCGACCCACAGCCTGGTCGGCCGCTCCTGCCACAACGAAGCCGAGCTGAACCGCCTGACCACCGAGCACTACGCGACGGTCTCCCCGGTCTGGCCCACGAAGACAAAACCGGGCTACGGCCCACCCCTGGGACCGGACGGCCTGCGAAAGCTGATCAGGACCAGCAACGTGCCGGTCCTGGCGCTGGGCGGAGTGGAAACCCCAGAACAGGTAACCGCCTGCGTCAAGGCGGGAGCCACCGGAGTAGCCGTACTGGGCGCACTCATGCGAGCAAAAGACCCCACCCAAACAGCCGCAACCCTGACCAGAGCCTTCCAAGAGGCGGTCACCCCTGTGCTGACCCAAACCCGGCGCGGGGTCACCCAGGTCTCCACGTCAGGGCTGCGGCCGACCGTGCCCACGCAGGGATCAAGCCTGACCGCCCGGAGTGGGCACGGTCGGCCGCAGCCCCCAACCGCAACCAAGGAGGAGAAGTGACCCCGCACACCATCCTCACCATCGCAGGCTCAGACTCCGGCGGCGGCGCGGGCATCCAGGCCGACCTGAAGGTCTTCGCCGCGCTGGGCGCGTACGGCACCAGCGTCATCACGGCGGTCACCGCACAGAACACCCGAGGCGTCGACGCCGTCCTGCCATTGCCTCCGCGCACGGTCACCGAGCAGTTGGACAGCGTGCTCGCCGACTTCACCATCTCGGCGGTCAAGACGGGGATGCTCGGCACCCCGGCGGTCGCCGACGTGGTGGCGGAGGCCGCACGTGCCGGCCGGCTGCCCCAACTCGTCGTCGACCCGGTGCTCGTCGCCACCAGCGGCCACCGGCTCGGCGTGGTGGGCGCGGTCGAGCGGCTGCTCCCGTACGCCACTGTGGCGACGCCGAACTGCGCGGAGGCCGCGGCCATCACCGGACGCCCGGTGGACGACGTGGCCGGGATGGTCGTGGCCGCCGAGGCGCTCGCGGCCGGCGGCCCCGACCACGTCGTGGTCACCGGGGGTGATCTGGACGGCGGCGAGGCGGTCGACGTGCTGCACGGCGGCGGTGTCACCACGCTGCTGCGCGCCCCCCGGGTGACGACCCGGCACACCCACGGGACCGGGTGTTCGTTCTCGGCGGCGATCGCCGTGCGGCTCGCGCTGGGTGATCCGGTGCCGGCGGCGGTGGGTGCCGCCAAGGAGTACGTGCTCCGGGCGCTGACCGGCGCGCGGGGTTGGGAGCTGGGCGCGGGGCGCGGACCGCTGAACCACTTCGGCTGGTCCGCTTGATCACCAGGGAGGCTGTCATGCACGCACGAGGCAAGGTGTACGTCGAGGGTTCGCGACCGGACGTCCGGGTGCCGTTCGCGGAGGTGGGGCTGACCGGGGATCTTCCGCCGGTGCGGCTCTACGACACGTCCGGCCCCGGGTCTGACCCGGAGGTCGGGTTGCCGCCGCTGCGGGGACCGTGGATCGCCGAGCGTGGTGACGTGGCGCCGGTACGGGGTGCGGGCACGCCACTCGCCGGGGTGGACGGTCGCCGGCCCACACAACTCGCGTACGCGCGGGCGGGTGTGGTGACGCCGGAGATGGAGTTCGTGGCGATCCGGGAGAACGTCGACCCGGAACTCGTACGGGCCGAGATCGCCGCCGGCCGGGCGGTGCTGCCGCTCAACGTGAACCATCCGGAGTGTGAGCCGGCGATCATCGGTAAGGCGTTCCTGGTCAAGGTGAACGCCAACATCGGCACCTCGGCGGTCAGTTCGTCGGTCGCCGAGGAGGTGGAGAAGCTCACCTGGGCCACCCGTTGGGGTGCGGACACCGTGATGGACCTGTCCACCGGGAAGCGGATCCACGAGACCCGCGAGGCGATTGTGCGGAACTCCCCGGTGCCGATCGGGACGGTGCCGATCTACCAGGCGTTGGAGAAGGTCGGCGGTGACCCGGTGAAGCTGAGCTGGGAGGTGTTCCGGGACACCGTGATCGAGCAGGCCGAGCAGGGCGTGGACTACATGACGGTGCACGCCGGGGTGCTGCTGCCGTACGTGCCGCTGGCCGTGGACCGGGTCACCGGGATCGTCTCCCGGGGCGGCTCGATCATGGCGGCCTGGTGCCTGGCCCATCACGAGGAGAACTTCCTCTACACCAACTTCGCGGAGCTGTGCGCGCTGCTCGCCAAGTACGACGTGACGTTCTCCCTCGGCGACGGGCTGCGCCCCGGCTCGATCGCGGACGCCAACGACGAGGCGCAGTTCGCCGAGCTGCGCACCCTCGGCGAGCTGACGACTGTCGCCTGGGAGTACGACGTCCAGGTGATGATCGAGGGCCCTGGCCACGTGCCGATGCACAAGATCAAGGAGAACGTGGACCTCCAGCAGGAGTGGTGCCACGAGGCGCCCTTCTACACGCTCGGTCCGCTGACCACCGACATCGCGCCGGCGTACGACCACATCACCTCGGCGATCGGCGCCGCGATGATCGGCATGTTCGGCACCGCGATGCTCTGCTACGTGACCCCGAAGGAGCACCTCGGGCTGCCGGACCGGGACGACGTGAAGGCGGGCGTGATCGCGTACAAGATCGCCGCGCACGCGGCCGACCTGGCCAAGGGGCACCCCGGCGCGCAGGAGTGGGACGACGCGCTGTCGAAGGCACGCTTCGAGTTCCGCTGGGAGGACCAGTTCAACCTCTCGCTGGACCCGGAGACCGCTCGGTCGTACCACGACGCGACCCTGCCCGCCGAGCCCGCGAAGACGGCGCACTTCTGCTCGATGTGCGGCCCGAAGTTCTGCTCCATGAAGATCACCCAGGAGCTGAAGGAGTACGCGGCCCGCGGCATGAAGGACAAGTCTGAGGAGTTCGTCTCCGGCGGCGGCCGGGTGTATCTGCCGCTGGCCTGAACCGGCGCGGTGCGCACTCTTGGGTGATCAGGCAGGTAGGCAGGTCGATCGGCGTTCCGACGTGCCCGCGGGTGGGGTCACTCGCGGTGGTGCCGACCGGTGGAGCGCAGCGACCGGCGACCGTTGTCCTGCTCCGGCTCGTTGTCCGACACCGGCTTGCTCAGCCCGGCGACCCAGTCGACGAACTCCTCATCCTTTGCAGGCAGCGGCTCCACGTTGTCTGCCGCCACCTGGCTCTCCTCGTCGGCCCGGGACCGGTTGCGGCGGAAGAGGCCACCGAGCCGTCCTCGGCGGGAAGGCTGCTCGGCAACCTTGCCCGGCTTCGACGCGGCCGGTGTGGCGTCGGTGCTCGCCGACTGGTCGGTGCCGGCGTCGGTGTCGGCGTCGGAGGGCGTGCCGGCCGCGCCCGGCACGACCGGTGCGTCCGGCCGACTCGGGCTTCCAACGCGGGCGGCTGTCTCGCCGGTCGCGGCCGGGCTGGTCGGCGTCGTCCGATCCGCCGAACTGTCCGCTGCCTCCGCCTGTCCGGCGCGCCGGGTGGTGTCGAAGGCGTTCCAGGAGCTGGCCCGGCTCAGGTCCGGCATTGGCGCCCGGTGTCGGGGCCTCGGCGTCGGTCCGGTCGCCTTGTCCGACCCGGTCGGCGTCTCCGATGTCGCTGGCCCCGGTGCGGAGGTCTGCGGCGGCACCGTCCAGGCCGCGCTGACCGGCCAGGCCGAAGGTGCTGGTGTCCACCGGTCGGCGTCCGGGTCACCGGCGGCAGTGCTCCCGAACAACCCGGTGCCGGGACCGTCCTCGGTGGCGGCCGGCTCGTCGTCGGCTTCGCCCGCCCGCTGGGTTGCGGATGCGCTGGTCGGGTCGGCGGTGTTGGCCTTCGGGCTGGTTGCGGTGGTCGGGGTGCGCGGCGGGTTGGCGGCGTCGGCCTTCGAGCTGGTTGCGGCGGCCTCGCTGCGCGGCAGGTCGGCTGCCCCCGCCACTGCGCTACTCGCGGCGGCCGGGGCGCGGGACGACTGGGCTGCTTCCGCCGTCGGGTCGGCTACTTCCGCCTTCGGACTGGGTGCTTCCGCCTTCGGACTGGGTGCTTCCGCCTTCGAGCTGGTCGCTTCCGCCTTCGGACTGGGTGCATCCGCCTTCGGCATGGGCGCCTCGGCCGGGATGCGGGACGACTGGGCTGCTTCCGCCGTCGGGTCGGCTGCTTCCGTTCCGGCGGTTGCGGCCCGGGTGCGGGGCGGCTTGACCGCCTCGGCCTTGGCGCCGGCCGGTGTCGCCGTCGAACCGCTTGCGGCGGTCGGGGCGGCTGTCGTCGCGCCGCTTGTGGGCGGGACCACTGCTGTCGCGCCGCTCGTGGTGGTCGGATCGGCGTCGGTGCCCGGGCTCTGCTTGCTCGGAACGGGAGCGGCGGTGACCGTGCCAGAACCGGTGCTGTCGGCGGACCTGCCCGCCCGGGGGACCTTCCTGCTGCGGCCGGTGGCCGCCTCGTCGGCGGTATCCGACTCGGATGGCGCGGCGTCATCGACAGGGCCGGAGATCGCTGCACCCGGGCTGACCTTCGGCTTACGGACCCGGCGCGGCTTGCTCGGCACCGCCGCATCACCCGTACCGGCGTCAGCCGCGCTTGCGCTGGTGGTTCCGGTGCTGGCCGCTTCGGTGGCGGTCGTGCCGGTGCTGGTGGTTCCGGTGCTGGCCGTTCCCGCACCAGGCGTGCCCGTGGCGGTCGTGAGCGTGTTTGTTGCGCTGTCGGTCGGGGCGCTGGCAGGGCCGACTGTCGGGGTGGCGGCATCGGCGCGGCCGGCCTTGGCGCTGGCCGGGGTGGCGTCGGTGGGGCTGCTGACGCTGGTCGCGCCTGAGCGCTCGCTCTCGACCGGGGAGGTGACATCGTCCGGGATCGACCGGCGCGTCTGAGCTCCGGCGGTGAACTCGCCGGTCGGATCGGTCAGCCAGGCTGCGGGTTTCGCCGCAACGGCGGGGGTCGGGCCATCCTGGCCGCCCGTGGTGGACGCCGGCCAGTCCCAGTGGGCCGGGGTGGTGCGTACGCCATCGGAGCCGGCTGCGGCCCTCGGGCCTGCGACGACACCACCGACGGGCTTGGTGTCGGCGGTCGGGTCCGCGTCGGTGCGGTCGGTGGTGTCCGGGTCGTTCGTCGACTTCGCCGACGCGGTGCCCGGCAGGGCCGGGCCGGGGGGCAGTGGGCGCAGGATGTCGGACGGCTCGATCGCCTGCGAATCCGCGCTGCGAGCGCCGGTCGGCCAGCGCAGCAGCGCTGCGGCCGCCGCGCCGAGCGCACCGGCGAGGATCGCGATCAACGAGCCGTAATAGGGAGTGGCCTGGTAGCGGTCCACGGCGTCACCCGGCCCGGCGGTCAGGTACGCGAATGCCACCAGCACCGGACCGGCGACCCCGGTGGCCCCGCTGATCAGGGGTGCCTGGCCCCGCCAGCGAGCCAGCCCGGCGGTCGCCACGCCGGCCAGCAGCGCCACGATGGGCAGCAGGAGCAGCGACAGCCGTTGCGCGGCGTCGTCGGCCAGCCAGCTCGGCTCCAGGACGCCGAGCCGCACGGTCGGCAGCGGGCCGGTCGTGCCGAGCGACGGCAGGACCGAGATCAGCGCCAGCAGCCAGACCGCGCCGGCCACCGCGGCCATGTTCCAGCCCAGCTCGGGCCGGAACAGAACGGCGATCGCCGCGCCCGCCCCGATGACCGCACCGAGTACGGCGCAGATGCCCACCGCCCACACCGGGTCGACGGAGATCAACTCGGCGGCGCGGGCGGGCTGCATGCAGAGGGGAGCGATGACGGTGGCACCGAGCGCCGCCGCGCCACCGATCGCCAGCTGGCGGCCGGTGCTGACCGCCGGTGCGTCGCGGCGAGCGAGGCGTCCGGTCAGGACGGCGCCGACGACGGCGGCGTTCGCGGCGAACCAGCCCACCCAGACGAGCTGGGTCGGCCACTGATTGACGGTCGTACCGGTGAAGGCGCCGGTCAGCCGGACGATGCCGAAACCGTACGCGACGCCGAGCTGGCCGGCTCCGGCCAGCACGCTCACCCCGAGCGCCGTGAGCAGCAGTCTGCCCCAGGTCCGAAAGGCCATGTCGGGCACGTTACGCACCCGGTACACCGAATCGCCACCGGCACGCCGCGCGACGCGCAGGCCCGCGCTCGGCGGGTCTACTTGAGTTCGACCAGCCGAGCCAGGTAAGTCGTGTCTCCGACATTGGTGAGCATATGTACCGCGCCCGGATCCCGGTAGACCACGCCGCCGGTGGGCTCGTCGGCGTCGATCCGGGTGCCGTCGATGGTCTGCACGACGTTCTTCGCGCCCTCGATCGCCACCACCAGGTAGGGGTGGTCGTGCCGGTGCAGCGGCTGCCGCTCGCCGGGTTCGAGGCGGATGTGCCAGACCCGGACCCGGTCGTTCTCGTACACGATCTCCTGGCCCACCGGCCCGAGTTCGGTTCCGTCGATCACGTCGGTCATCGTTCTCCGTCCAGTTGGGGGAGCACCTCGGCGGCGATCAGTTCGAGGTGGTCGAGGTCATTGAAGTCGATCAGACGCAGGTGGACCCGGGTGGCGCCGGCTGCGGCGAACTCGCCGATCCGCTGCGCGAGCTGCGCGGGTGAGCCGACCACCGGGTCCTCCGGCGGCAGCGCGCTCTTCTCGTGCAGGGGTGCGGCCCGCCGCTGCGCTTCGGCGTCGGTCCGGCCGATGGCCACGACGATCCCGGCGGAGAGCACCAGCGGGTCGCGTCCGGACTCCGCCCGCCCGGTGCGCTCGCATGCCTCAAGCACCCGGTCGTACGCCTTGGCGGTGTCCGCCACGGACTTGAACGGCATGTTGAACTCGGCGGCGTACCGGGCGGCCAGCTCGGGGGTGCGCTTGGGACCGCGACCGCCCACGATGATCGGGGGCCCGGGCACCTGCACCGGCTTGGGCAGGGCGGGCGCGTCCACGAGCCGGTAGTGGCCGCCGGTGAAGCTGTAGGTCTCGCCGGACGGGGTGCTCCACAGCCCGGTGATGACCTCAAGCTGCTCGGCCAGCCGGTCGAAGCGCTCGCCGACCGGCGGGAACGGGATGCCGTACGAGGTGTGCTCGCGCTCGTACCAGCCGGCGCCGATGCCCAGGTCGACCCGGCCGCCGCTCATCTGGTCGACCTGCGCGACCATCACCGCGAGCGGGCCGGGCAGGCGGAAGGTGGCCGACGTCACCAGGGTGCCGAGCCGGATCCGCTCGGTCTCCCGGGCCAGCGCGGCGAGGGTCAGCCAGGCGTCCGTGGGGCCGGGGAGGCCCGGGTCGGCGCCCATCGACTGGTAGTGGTCGGCTCGGAGGAAGCCTTCGTACCCGCAGGCCTCGACCAGCCGCGCGAACCGGAGTTGGGTGTCGTAGGTGGCGCCCCGGTTGGGTTCGGTGAAGACCGACACCCGCATGCTCATCGTCCTTCCGTGCTGGCCGTGGCCGGTTCGTCGCGTTCCATCAACAGCTCGTGCAGGTCGGCGCTGACTCGCGCGACGTCAGCCAGGTGGGCGTTGCGGCCGAGGGTGCGGGGCCGGGGGATGTCGACGTCGAGCACCTTGCGGATCCGGCCGGGGCGGGGGCTCAGCACGACCACCCGGTCGGCGAGCAGCACCGCCTCGTCGATGGAGTGGGTGACGAAGACGATGGTCGGCTTGTTCTCCATGTGCACCCGCTGGAGTTCGCCGGAGAGTTCCTCGCGGGTGAGCGCGTCCAGCGCGGAGAACGGCTCGTCCATCAGCATCACGCGGGGCTCACCGATCAGCGACCGGCACAGCGAGACCCGCTGCTGCATGCCGCCGGAGAGTTCGTGCGGCAGCCGCTTCTCGAACCCGGCCAACCCGGCCACGTCGAGCAGTCGCCGGGCCCGCTCGCGGTGCTTGGCGCGGCTCCAGCCGAAGATCTCCACCGGCAGGAGGACGTTGTCCAGCACGGTGCGCCAGGGCAGCAGCGCCGGCTTCTGGAACAGCATGGCGATGTCCTGGCGAGGGCGGGTGATCGGCGTACCGGCCACGGTGATCTCGCCAGCGGTCAGCGGGAGCAGCCCGGCGATCAGCCGCAGCAGGGTGGACTTGCCGCAGCCGGAGCGGCCGAGCACGGCGACGAACTCACCCTCGGCGACGTCGAGGTCGATGCCGCGCAGCGCCTCCACCCGGCCGGATCGGCCATCGAAGGTACGGGACACCCCGGACAGTCGGATCATCTCCGGCGCACCTCCGCTGAGTGGACGGTCAGGAATCCGACAAAGGCTAGCGGGCGTGTCTACGTATCGCACCGTCCGGGGTGGTCGTCAGGTTGTTTCCGTTCCGCAACCCGATATGCCTGGCGTCGCAACTGTGGGTTTCTCGTACGCTGTGCCCGCGAAGAGTCCCCTCACGACGGCGGTGCCCGGCTTCCACCCCTCCTGCCGGCCCGTCACGACAACCCCCTCCGGTGGCCCGTCGGCCCCGGTAGGAAAGGACATGGTGCTACTGATGAGAAGGCTGACCCGTACGGTCGCTACGGCCGCGCTGGCCACTGCCCTCGCTCTCGTTTCCGCCTGCAGCAGCGGGTCGGACTCGTCAGACGACGCCAAGGGCGGCAACGGCGGTTCGCTGGAGAAGGTGACCTACCTCACCTCTTTCGGTAACTTCGGCCGTGACTCCTACGCCTGGGTGGCAAAGGAGAAGGGCTTCTTCAAGGACGCCGGTTTCGACGTCGAGATCAAGCCCGGTCAGGGCACCGGTGGTGTGATCCAGACCATCGTCGGTGGCCAGGCCCAGTTCGGCCCGATCGACCTCACCGGCGGTCTGCTCCAGGTCGGCAACGGCCAGGCGAAGGACTTCACCGTGGTGGCCGCGATCCAGCAGCGCACCATGGCCGGCATTGCCACCGTCGAGGGCAAGAACATTGCCTCCCCGAAGGACCTGGAGGGCAAGAAGCTCGCCGACACCCCCGGGTCCGTGGTCCGCAACCTGTTCCCGACGTACGCCCGGCTCGCCGGTGTTGACGAGAACAAGGTGACCTGGGTCAACGGTGAGGCGCAGAACCTGATCAGCACGCTGGCCACCGGCCAGGTGGACGGCATCGGCCAGTTCGTCGTCGGTCAGCCGACGATCGAGGCGGTGGCCAAGAAGAAGGCCGTCATGCTGCCGTACAGCAACGTGATGCAGGACCTCTACGGCAACGTGCTGATCACCTCCTCCAAGATCGCCAAGGAGAAGCCCGAGATGGTGAAGAAGTTCACCGCGGCGCTGCTCAAGGGCCTGGAGTACAGCCTGGCCAACTCCAAGGAGGCCGGCGAGATCCTGAAGAAGAACGTGGAGGGCGCCAACCCGGTCGCCGCCGCCGCCGAGCTTGAGCTGATGGCCGCGTACGTGCGCTCCGGCAACACCGGCACCGCGATCGGCACCCTGGACAGCGGTCGGGTCGCCAAGAGCATCGCCATCCTGCAGGGCGCTGGCGCGCTGAAGCAGAACATCACCCCCGAGCAGATCATCGACTTCAGCCTCGCGCCGAAGGCCTGATCGTCCGGTCGTCACCAGGGGGTACGTTCCGCCGACTCCGGTGGGACGTACCCCCGTCGCTCGTCGGCCCCCTGGGGGCCGAGGATTTCGAGGAGGACAAGATGACCGACGTCCGGTCAGCGGATCCGGCGGTGGCGGCATCCCCACCCCCGGGCGCCGGCCCCGAGGCGGGGCGCGCGGGTCGAGGTGTCAGCCTCCGGGCCGGGGCCGGGGCGGCGCTGCCCGCGGCCGGCCTCCTGATCGCCCTGGCGGCGTGGTGGCTGATCGCCCGGTTGGAACTGGTCCACCCCGCGGCTCTGCCACCGCCCGGTGCTGTGCTCGCCGCGTTCGTCGACAAGCCCGCCCAGATGCTGGAGCACACCTGGGACACCCTGCTGGAGATCCTGATCGGCTTCGCGCTCTCGGCGGCGGCCGGTGTCCTGATCGGACTCTCCCTGGCCAGCTCCCGCACGGTGGAGCGGATGTTCACCCCGCTGCTGGTCGCGGTGAACGCGGTGCCGAAGATCACGCTGGGCCCGTTGTTGGTGGTGGCACTCGGCTGGGGTCAGAAGCCGATCCTGACCATGGTGTTCCTGCTCTGCTTCTTCCCGATCGTGCTCTCGACCGCGACCGGGCTCACCACCACGCCGGCTGACCTGGCCGAACTGGTGCGCTCCTGGAACGCCTCCCGCTGGCAGGCGTTCCGCAAGGTGCGCTTCCCGGCCGCGCTGCCGCAGATCTTCGTCGGGCTCAAGGTGGCCATGCCACTGGCCGCGATCGGCGCGGTGATCGGTGAGTTCCAGGCCGGCGAGAGTGGTCTCGGCTTCGTGATCACGCAGTACGCCGGTATCGGCGACACCGCCACCGCGTGGGCGGCGATCATGTTGGTGGCGCTGGTGAGCATCCTGCTCTACTCGGCGCTCGTGCTGAGCGAACGGATCGCCCTGCCCTGGGTCCGCGAAACCACCAGCAGCCGCTGACCCGCCGCGCGCCGGAACGAAGAGGGCCGGCCTCCCCGTCGGGAGGCCGGCCCTCTTATGCACGGTGGCCGGGAAGCGTTACCCCGCCAGGCGCCAGCGGCCGTTACGGGCGACCAACGTGGTGAGCGCCTGCGGCATCAGGCCGCTGTGGTTGTCCGGCGTCATTCGGATCGGGCCGGACAGGCCATCCATCTGGGACGTTTCGAGCACGTCCCGAAGGCCGTCGCGGTCCACCTTGCCGACCTCACCGCCGGCGCGCAGTTCCGCGTCGGCGATCAACTGCATGGCGTCCGCGGCGAAGGAAGACGACCCGTTGTAGCCGCCGAAACGTGCCGTGTAGTCCTGGAACCACTGTCGTCGCGCCGCCTTGGCCGGCGTCGTCGCGATCACGTCGTCGATCACCATGGTCTGGGTGAAGATCAGCGTGGCCCGCTCGGTGGCCCTGGCTGCCTCGCCGAGGAAGAGGTCACCGGCCGCGCCCGCGTCGAAGAACAGCGACCCGCGGAAGGTGGTCTGCGAAGCGCTGGTGGCCGCCAGCGTCGCCTGCTCCGGCGGCGTCCAGAAGACGAGCGCGTCGGGCTTGCCCGACGTCAGCTGCCGGACCTGCTGACTGACGTCGGTGTCGGTGGTCTTGACCTTCTGCTCGCGCAGCGTGATTTTGGCCTTGTTCAGCTCGCTCCTGAGTGCGGTCGCGCCCTCCCGGCCGTAGTCGTCGTCGCTGACGAGCATCCCCACCTTGCGGAGGTTGTTGCGACGCAGTTCGGTGGTGAGTGCGGCGGCGCTGTCCACGGCGTTGGGGCCGAGCTTGAACACGTAGCGCCGCTCGGCGACCGGGCTGGCGATCGCGCCGGAAGCGGCGAGCGCAATGGTGGGAATCCGCTTCTCGTTGATGGTGCCGACCGCACCGACCGCGCATTCGTTACAGCCGCCCATGATGATGGCGCTGACTTGGGAATCGCTGCTGAAGTCGACGATGTTGCGAAGTGACTCGGCCGAGTCGGAACGGTTGTCCTTCACCTTCAGCTCGATCTTCCGGTTGTTCAGTGCTCCGGAGGAGTTCAACTGGTCCCTCTTGAGTTCCAGTGCGCGCTGGTATGCCCGCCCGACGGGGGCGGCGGCGCCGGAGAGTTCGAGGTCGGCAGCGATCACGATCGGACTCGTGTCCTGCTCCGCCCCGCCAAACTGGCAGCCGGTGAGCGTGGTGGCCACTACGGCCGATGCGAGCGCCGCGATGGTCGCGGAGCGGATGGGGCTCAACTCAGTCCTCCAGGTGCGGGCGCGGGCGCTGCCCGGTCACCGCCGCTAATCCGTCCTCAGTGGAGGACGGTATCTCCTCTGCCGTACGGTGTGCGCGAAGCCTGCAAAACCTTGCCAATGGCCGGCGCTGTGGTCAAGCGCGGACCCCGGCAGCATTCTCGGGACGGTCATCCCACATGCTGGGGTAACGCAATGTTTGCAAAAGCTCACTTTGCACACACGCGTGACCACTCTGGAGTTACATGCCCTGTTCAGGGGCTTGCGGAAATGAAGGTATCAGTTGCCCGGATCACGGGATGCGCTCCGTCCGACCGTTTCCTACCTCACTGCGGCTTCCCAAACCCGATCTTCTCTGATGAAATCGCGGCCGTGCCGCGCGTGGTCCCCTCCGCTTACGGCATGGCTCGGCGGCTCAGGCGGGGAAGAAACGACGGAGGCGATGTCGTGAGCACCGGACCGACGACCCTGCCCGCGCTCGGCGACAGCGCTCGGCGTCCCCGCCGAGGGTTGCCGAGACTGCGCGACGCCCGGATCCGGTCCAAGCTGGCCCTGATCCTGGTTGTCCCGGTGGCGGCGGTGATCGCGCTGGCGACGGTCCGCCTGGTCTCCATTGGCGAGGGTGCCTTCGACGCCACCCAGGCCCGATCGCTGACGGCCCTCTCCATCGACGTCAGCGCCCTCACCCAGGACCTTCAGGCCGAGCGGATGGCCGCCGCGGCCTACCTGGCCAAACCGAAGCAGGCGGCCGACGCGTACAACCTGCGGGTCCGCCAGACGCAGCAGCAGGTGGACGAGTACCGCGCCGAGCGAGGCCGGGTCGGCGAGGTGCCGACCGCCCTGCGCGAGCGGCTGGTCGCCATCGACGACCACCTGGCAACCCTGGACGGCACCCGCCAGCAGGTGCTGGGCCGCCAGCAGATGGCCGTTGCCGAGGCAGTGCTCCGCTACGGCGTGATCCTCACCGACCTGGTCTCGTACGGTGACGGCCTGGCCCAGTTGCCCGGCGACGAGAGCCTGGGGGACAGCCGGCGTGCGGTCTCCGCCTTCGCCCGCGCCAAGGCCTCCGTCGCCGAGGAGCAGGCGGTCGCCTTCACCGCGTTGACGGCGGGTCAGCTCGACTCGGAGCAGTTCTCGTCCTTCGTGGCGACGCTGACCGGTCAGCAGGAGGCCCTGGTCGCGTTCTCGCTGGCCGCCGACCCGGTGCAGCGCGCCCTGGTCGACAGCACCGTCTCCGGTGACGCGGTCGGCCTGGCCGACCGGGTGGCCACCGACATCACCCGCTCGGTCGGGCAGCGCCCGCTGGTCACCGCGCAGGACGCCACCGCCGCCATCGGCGCGGTCAACGACCTGATGCGCTGGGCCGAGATCCAACTGCAGGACCGCCTGCTCCAGCAGGCCGACGAGGCACGCTCGGACGTCATCCGGCAGGCCGTGGTCGAGTCGATCCTGGTGCTGCTGACCCTGATCATCGCCATTTCGCTGGCCGTGGTGCTGGCCCGCTCGCTCAACCACTCGCTGCGCCGGCTGCGTGAGGGCGCCCTCTCGGTGGCCAACCACGACCTGCCGGACGCGGTGCAGCGGCTGCAGACCATGGGCAGCGTGGGCGACGGCGGGGTGGAGGAGATCGTCCGCCAGGTCCGGGACCCGATCCAGCTCAACACCCGCGACGAGGTCGGTCAGGTGGCGTTGGCCTTCAACGTCGTCCACCGCGAGGCGGTGCGGGTCGCCGCCGAGCAGGCTGCGCTGCGTACCAGCGTCTCGGCGATGTTCCTCAACCTGGCACGTCGTAGTCAGACCCTGGTCGACCGAATGATCGGCGAGCTGGACGCGATCGAGCGCGGCGAGGAGGACCCGAAGAGGCTCGCGCAGCTCTTCGAGCTCGACCACCTGGCCACCCGAATGCGCCGCAACGACGAGAACCTGCTGGTCCTGGCCGGCGCCGACTCCGCCGCACCGCGCCACGACAACGCGCTGGTGGTGGACGTCCTGCGCGCCGCCCAGTCCGAGGTCGAGCTGTACAACCGCATCGAGTTCGGGACGGTCGACACCGACATCTCGGTGGCCGCGCACGCTGTCAACGACGTGGTACGCCTCGTCGCCGAGCTGCTCGACAACGCCACCCGGTTCTCGCCACCGAACACCACGGTGGTGGCCGACGGTCGCCGCATCCGTGACTACGTCCTGATCCAGATCGAGGACCGCGGGCTCGGCCTCACCGACGAACAGCTCGACTCGCTCAACCGTCGGTTGGCCGCCCCGCCGAGCGTCGACGTCGCCGCGTTCCGGCTGATGGGTCTGGCCGTGGTGAGCCGGCTCGCTTCCCGCTACGGCATCCGGGTCGAGCTGCGCCGCAACGTCGAGGGCGGCACCGTCGCCCAGGTGACGCTGCCCGCCGCCACGGTGGTGCTGCCCAGCAACCGGGGACGCGACCAGGCGCTCACGCGGCCGCGTCAACCGATGGCCGTGGAGCAGACGCCGCTCACGCCGGTCGGTCACAGCGAGCAGTTCGCCGGTGCCGCGACCTCGGCGGCGACGCTGCCTGACCAGTGGCGGAGCAGCCCACCGGCACCCGCCCAGTGGCAGTCCCCGCTGGACTCGCGGGACACCAGCTCTCCGGTACAGGCGGGTGGCTACGCCGGCACCCGCTCGGCAGCTCCGGCGGCACCGGCCCCCGTCGCCCCGCTCCCGCCGGCGCGGCCCGTGTACAGCAACGGCGCGGGCGCCTCGGCGGGCAGCCCGACAGTGGCCTACCCGACCATCGATCCGCTGCCCCGGCGCGGCTCGACCCCGGACACCGCCGACGGGCGTGGCGCGACGCCGGGCCTGCCGGTCGGGCCGGTCGCCGGCCTCGGCGCGGTGGCACCGCCCGCCGCGCCCCCGGCACCTGCTGCTCCGCCGGTACCCGCCGCACCGGTCAGCACCCGGCCGGACTTCCCGGCCGAGGCGCCGATCTTCCGGGAGATGGAGGCGGTCTGGTTCCGGTCGCACGGCGACGACGCCACCGCGATCTTCACCCGACCCAATTTCGACGAGCCGGCCGACGCCGGCCTGCGCTCGGGCAACGGCGCTCAGTCGAGTGCCGGGTCCGTGCCGCCCGCCGCGCCGGCCCGGCCGAAACTGCCGACCCGTACCCCGGGCAGTTCCAACACCGACGGCACCAGCACGCCAAGTGCCGCAGGCCATGGCACCAGCACGTCGGGTGCCGCAGGCCATGGCACCGCGACCGGCGACGGCTTCGGAGCGCCGCCCGCGGCGCCGCCGTCGTACACGCCGCCTCCGGCGGCCCGACCGGCACCGGCCGCGCCCAGTGCGCCCGCGGTGGACCCGGGCGCCTGGCGGACGGCGGCCGACGAGGGCTGGTCCCGTGCGAGCAGGGCGGCCGAACCGGCTCCCGCCGGGACCACCCGTTCCGGGTTGCCCAAGCGGGTGCCGCAGCAACAGCTCGTGCCGGGCGGCATCGAACCGAAGAGCGGCCGGGACCGCAGCCGGCGGACCCCGGATGAAGTACGAGGTCTGCTGTCGGCCTACCACCGCGGTGTGCAGCGCGGTCGGACGGCCGGGACGGACCTGAACAGCACCTCGACCAAGGAGAGCCGATGAACAGGCCAGCTGCCATGCAGGACATGGGTTGGCTGCTCACCAACTTCGCCGACAGCGTGGCGGGTATCGCCCACGTGGTGGCGGTGTCCGCCGACGGGCTGCTGCTCGCGTCCTCCCGGGACCTGCCGGGGGACCGGGCGGATCAGCTCGCCGCGATCACCTCCGGTGTGGTGAGCCTGACCGAGGGCGCAGCCCGGATGTTCAGCGCGGGCGGGGTGTTGCAGACAGTCATCGAGATGGACAGCGGGTATCTCTTCCTGATGTCGATCAGCGACGGATCGTCGATGGCCGTGCTGGCCGCGCGCAGCTGCGACGTGGGCCAGGTGGGCTACGAGATGGCCCTGCTGGTCGAGCGGGTGGGTGCCGCGCTGGTGCCGCTGCCGCGTGACGCGGTGCGCTCCTAGCACCGGAAGACGGCGCTCGAACCGCGCGCCGAAGCAGGACGAAAGGCGGCACTGGCCGGGCTCTACAGTGGACGGGGAGGTGATCGGGAATGGACCAACGGCGCGTTGACCCGCGTGGCGCGCTGGTGCGTCCGTACGCGGTCACCCGGGGTCGTACCGAACCTCGGCAGGACATCGCCCTGGAGGCCGTCCTGACCGCGTCGCTCACCCAGGTTGCCGAGTCCCGCTTCGCCGGGCATGACAAGCACCGAATCGCCACGGTCTGTGAGGGCCGAGCACAGTCGTTGGCGGAGATCGCCGCGTACACCCGGATGCCGCTGGGCGTCGCCCGGGTGTTGGTCGCCGACATGGTGGCCGAGAGCCTGCTGACGTTACACACTGCTGCTCCCGCCGAGGGGTTCGAGGAGCGGATGGAACTGCTTGGAAGGGTGCTAAGTGGACTTCGCAGGCTATGACCCCGCTAGGGGGCGGCCGGGCCGGGGAATCGTCTCCGCGAAGATCGTCGTCGCGGGCGGCTTCGGCGTCGGTAAGACGACACTGGTCGGGGCGATCTCCGAGATCACACCGCTGACCACAGAGGCGTTGATGACAGCGGCGGGTGTCGGCATCGACGACCCGTCCAAGGTGCCGGGCAAGGAGACCACCACGGTCGCCATGGACTTCGGCCGTATCACCATGGCCCAGGACCTGATCCTGTACCTCTTCGGTACACCGGGTCAGACCCGGTTCTGGTTCATGTGGGACGAGATCATCCGAGGGGCGGTGGGTGCCGCCGTGCTGGTGGACACGCGCCGGATCACCGACGCCTTCGCCCCGCTGGACTACTTCGAGAACCGCAACCTGCCGTACGTGGTGGCCCTGAACCGGTTCGACGGTGCTCCCCAGTACGAGCTGGAGGAGGTCCGCGAGGCGCTGGCCATCTCGCCGCAGGTGCCGCTGGTGATGACCGACGCCCGGCACCGGGACTCGGTCAAGCAGGTGCTGGTGACGGTGGTCGAGCACGCCATGCTCCGCCTTGAGGCCGAGCACGGGCGGGGTTTCCCCACGCCTGTCGGCTGAGCCGTCGGGTCATGGCCGGCCGGCGCACGCCGGCCGGCCATGACGCGTCAGTCCACCCGGAGTCGGTAGCCGCGCTTCACCACGGTCTGCACCACGCGGGGCGCGCGCAGGCCGGCCCGTAGACGGGCCACCGCCATCTCCACCGCGTGCTCGTCCGCGCCCCGGGGCAGCGTCCGCAGCAGCGCCGTGCGGGACAGCACCCGACCGGGCGACTGGGCCAGGGCGCGCAACACGGCCATCGGGGCGGGGGCGAGCGGTCGCAACTCGCCGTCGATCACCGCAGCGTGCCCGCGCAGCGTGAGAAGGTGCCCGCCGGCCTTGAACGTCACGGTCCTGCGGGGCAACTCGTCGACGATCGTCCGCACCAGCGCCCCCAGCCGGGCCCGGCCCGGCGCGCTCACCGGCACCCCGCGCCGGAGCAGCGGCTCGGCGGTCACCGCGCCGACGCAGCTGGCGAGCACGTCGCCGCGGAACGCGGTGAGCAGCGCGTCGGTGCGGTCGCCGGCTGCCCGCAGCAGCGCCTCGGCCGCCGGTGCCGAGGTGAAGGTCACCGCGTCCACCAGTCGGCCGGCGATCAGGTCGATCAGCCGGTGCAGCGGCGCCGGGTCGCTCGGTGGGGCCCAGCGATAGACGGGCACCTCGATCACTGTGGCACCGGCCGCCTCCAGCGCGAGGGTGCACTCGGGCTGTCGCTCACCGTGCAGCTGCATGGCGATCACCTGCCCGGCCACACCTCGCCGGCGCAGGTGGTCGACCACCTCGTCGCAGCTCTCCGAGGCCGGTGACCACTGGTCGTGCAGCCCGGCCGCACGGATCGCGCCGCGTGCCTTCGGGCCACGGGCAACCACGTACGAGCTGGCCAGCACCGAACGCAGCGGCTCGGCCAGCCCCCAACCCTCGGCCGCCTCCAGCCACCCGCGCATGCCGATGCCGGTGTTGGCCATCAGGATGTCCGGCGGCTGGTCGAGGCACGCGCGGGTCGCCTCGCGCAGCTCGGTGTCGTCGGACAGCGGCACGATCCGCAACGCCGGGGCGAGCACCACCCGGGCGCCCCGGCGTTCGAGCAGCGCGGCCAACTCGTCGCGCCGCCGGTCGGCGGTCACCCCGATGGTGAAGCCCGCCAGTTCTTCCCGCATCAAGCCTCCTGTCGCAGCCGCACCTCGACCAGCCCGTCGCGGCAACGCGCGTCGTGCCGTGCCACGGCCACCCCGGGCAGGTCGAGGCAGTGCCCGCTGCGCAGGTCGTACACCTGCTTGTGCAGCGGCGAGGCGACCGTCGGCACTCCGCCGCGGCTGCCGACGATGCCCCGGGACAACACGTACGCCCCGGAGACCGGATCGCGGTTGTCGATTGCGAACAACCCGTCCTCGGTGCGGAAGAGGGCGATCTGTGCCCCGTCGACCAGGGCGGCGACCCCTCGGTCCGGTTCCAGGCGGTCGAGGGTGCAGACAGCGGTCCAGCTCAGCGTGGTGGTCAGGTTCATCGCCGTACCTCCGGTAGGCCCAGGGTGACCGGTTGCCGACGGTGCTCGAATCCGCCCGGGGGGTGCTCGCGCACCGGCACCGGTTGGCCGCGTTCCCGGGCGAAGGTGATGGACGGGTCGGGCACGTCGGGCGCGTTGACGAAGGAGGTGTAGCGGCGGAGCCGGTCCGGGTCGTCGAGCACGTCGCGCCACTCGTCGGAGTACGACGACACGTGCTGGGCCATCGCCGCGTCCAGTTCGGCGCAGAGCCCGAGCGAGTCGTCCACGATCACCGCGCGCAGGTGGTCGAGGCCGCCGTCCATCGCCTCGATCCAGCCGGCCGTGCGTTGCAACCGGTCGGCCGTGCGGATGTAGTAGATGAGGAACCTGTCGATCAGCGAGATCAGCGTGTCCGTGGACAGGTCGGTGGCGAACAGGTCGGCGTGCCGGGGGCGGAAGCCGCCGTTGCCGCCGACGTAGAGGTTCCAGCCGGTCTCGGTGGCGATGATGCCGAAGTCCTTGCTGCGCGCCTCGGCGCATTCGCGGGCGCAGCCGGACACCGCTGACTTGATCTTGTGTGGAGCTCGTAGCCCTCGGTAGCGCAGCTCCAACGCGACGGCCAGCCCAACCGAGTCCTGTACGCCGTACCGGCACCAGGTCTCGCCCACGCAGGACTTCACCGTCCGCAGCGCCTTGCCGTACGCGTGACCGGACTCGAAGCCGGCGTCCACCAGCCGCCGCCAGATCTGCGGCAACTGCTCCACCCGCGCCCCGAACAGGTCGATGCGCTGCCCACCGGTGATCTTCGTGTAGAGCTGGAAGTCCCGGGCCACCTCACCGATCACGATCAGCTTCTCCGGGGTGATCTCACCGCCCGGGATCCGGGGCACCACCGAGTAGCTGCCGTCGCGTTGCAGATTGGCCAGGAAGTGGTCGTTGGTGTCCTGCAACGACGCCTGCTCACCGTCGAGCACGTGGCCGCTGCCCAGCGAGGCGAGGATCGACGCCACCACCGGCTTGCAGATGTCGCAGCCGCGCCCCCGGCCGTGCTCGGCGACCAGTCGGGAGAAGGTGCGGATCCCGCGTACGCGGACGATCTCGAACAGCTCCCGTCGGCTGACGTCGAAGTGCTCGCAGAGGGCGCTGGACTGCGCCACACCGGCCGCGTCCAGGAGCTGCTTCAGCATCGGCACGCAGGAACCGCAGCTGGTGCCGGCCCTGGTGCACGCCTTCAACGCCGGCACGTCCGCGCAGCCGTCGGCGATGGCGGCGTCCACGTCGCCCCGGGTCACCGCGTTGCAGGAGCAGACCTGGGCGGCGGCGGGCAGCGCACCCGCGTCCGCCCCACCGCCGTCCGGGGCGAGCAACGCCAGCGGCGCGGCCGGCAGCGGGCCGCCCACGCTGGCCCGCAACGTCGGGTACGCGCTGGCATCACCGACCAGCACCCCGCCGAGCAGCGTGTGCGCGTCGTCGGAGAGCACCAGCTTCGCGTAGACCCGGGTGGCCGGGTCGGTGAACGTGACGTCCAGACAGCCTGGGGTGGTGCCGTGGGCGTCGCCGAACGAGGCCACGTCGACGCCGAGCAGCTTGAGCTTGGTGGCGGTGTCCGCGCCGGGGAAGGTGGCCGCGCCACCGACCAGCCGGTCGGCCACCACCTCGGCCGTCGCGTACCCGGGTGCGACCAGGCCGTGGCAGGTGCCGTCGACCGCCGCGCACTCGCCGATCGCCCAGATCCGCTCGTCGGTGCTGCGGCAGGTCGCGTCGACCAGCACCCCGCCGCGCGGGCCCAGCGGCAGCTCGGCGTCCCGGGCGAGCTGGTCCCGGGGCCGGATACCGGCGGCCACCACCACCAGCTCCGCGTCGAGCACGCCACCGTCGGACAGCTCCAGTGCGGCGACCGCCCCGTCCGGGCCGGGTCGGATCGCGCTGGTCGCCACCCCGAGGTGGGTCCGTACGCCCAACTCGTCGACGTAGCGCCGCAGCATCGCGCCACCGGCCTGGTCCACCTGCACTGGCATCAGCCGGGGCGCGAACTCGACCACGTCGGTGCTCAGGCCGAGCAGCCGCAGCGCGTTCGCCGCCTCCAACCCGAGCAGCCCGCCACCGATCACCGCGCCGACCCGCCGGCCGGAGGCGTATGCCCGGATCGCCGCCAGGTCGTCCAGGGTCCGGTAGACGAACACCCCGGGCAGCTCCGCGCCGGGCACCGGTGGCACGAACGCGTACGAGCCGGTGGCCAGCACCAGCGCGTCGTAGTGGTACTCGCCGACGCCGGTGGTCACCACCTGCCGGGCCCGGTCGATGGAGGTGGCCGGCTCGCCCAGACGCAGCCGCACCCCGTCGTGCGGTGTGTACAGGTTGAGTTCGCTCTCACCCACCCCGTCGAAGTACGCCGAGAGCCGCACCCGGTCGTACGCCGGGCGCCGCTCCTCGGCCAGCACTGTCACCCGCCAGCGCCCCTCCGCGTCACGGGCGCGCAGCGCGTCGACGAAGCGCTGCCCGACCATGCCGTTGCCGATGACGACCAGATCGCCGCCGCTCATCGCGTCACCTCCACCGATTCCGCCTGGCTCAGCCAGTCGAGGATGCCGCCCACCGCGTCCCGGCACCCGCCGCATCCGGTGCCGGCGCGGGTCGCCGCCACCACCGCGTCGACAGTCCGGGCCCCGGAGCGCCAGCTCCGTACGAGTGCGCCCTTGCTCACCGTGTTGCACTGACAGACAGTGGCCGCGTCCGGCATCAGCGCCGGTGACGCGGCCGGAGTCGCGCCGACCGTGCCGAGTGCCCGGCCGAGCAGGAGCGCCCGCCGGTCGGCCGGCACGGGGTGACCACGGTCGAAGAGCTGGATCACCGTGCCGACGGCCGGGTTGTCGCCGAGCAGGATCGCGCCGATCAGCCGCTCGTCGCGGATCCGCAGCCGGGCGTACGTGCCCCGGGCCGGGTCGGTGAAGGTCAGCTCCTCACCCGGCCCGCCACTGACCGCGTCACCCATCGAGGCCAGGTCGATCCCGGCGGCCTTGAGCCGGGTCACCACCGGCTGGGGCCGGTACCGCGCGAGCGGGTCCGTCCCGGTCAGCACGTCGGCAAGCACCCGGGCCTGCGCCCAGGCGGGTGCGACCAGCCCGGTGAGCACACCGTCGTGCTCGGCGCAGTCGCCGATCGCCGAGATGGACCGGTCGTCGGTGCGGAGCCGGTCGTCCACCACCACGCCGCGCCGGACGTTCAGCCCGGCGGCCCGCGCGAGGGCGGTGTCCGGGCGTACGCCGCAGGAGAGCACCAGCAGGTCGGCGCGCAAGGTCCGGCCGTCGGCCAGGTCGAGGCGTACGCCGGTGGCGTCGGCGGCCACACCGGTCGCCGGCACCGCGAGCTGCACGGTGACGCCGAATCCGGCGAGGGTGCCGGCGAGCACCGCACCGGCCGTCGGGTCGAGCTGCCGTTCCATCAGGTGTTCCCTCGGGTGCACCACTGTGGTGGCGAGCCCTCGGCTGGCCAGCCCTCGTGCGGCCTCCAGGCCGAGCAGCCCGCCGCCGAGCACCAGCGCGGTGCGTGCGCCGTCAGCCGCGGCGAGGATCCGCCGGCAGTCGTCCAGGGTCCGGAACGGGACGACCCGCTCCGGCAGGTCCGCCGGGTCGAGGCCGGGCAGTGGCGGCACCACCGCGCGTGCGCCCGTGGCCAGCACCAGGTGGTCGTAGGAGATGCGTTCGCCGTCGTCGGTACGGACCTCCCGGGCGTACCGGTCGATCGCGGTCACCGGTACGCCGCTGCGCAGGTCGATGCCGTGCCCGGCGGCCTCGGTCAGCTCCACGTCCGGCTCGTCGATCCGGCCGGCCAGCAGGGTGGAGAGCAGGATCCGGTTGTACGCGCGGTGCGGCTCCGCCCCGAGCACTGTGACCTTCCGGTCCCCTTCGCGGGCGTGCAGCTCGCCTGCGAGGCGGGCGCCCGCCATCCCGTTGCCGACGATCACCACCCGGGCCGTCATGCCTTCTCCACCCGTACCGCGCAGATCTTGAACTCGGGCATCCCGGAGATCGGGTCCACCGCGTCGTTGGTGACCGAGTTGGCCCGTCCCGCACCCGGGTAGTGGAACGGCGCGAACACGGTGTCCGGTCGGATCCCGGCGCTGAGCCGCGCCGGGGCGCACAGCTCACCCCGGCGTGAGGTCACCCGCACCGGGTCGCCGTCGCCGATGCCCAGCCGGGCGGCCAGGTCGGGGTGCAGCTCGACGAACGCCTCCGGGGCGGCGCGCCGCAGCGCGGGCACCCGGCGGGTCTGGGTGCCGGACTGGTACTGCGCCAGCACCCGGCCGGTGGTGAAGTGCAACGGGTACGCGGAGCAGACCTCCTCGGCGGCCGGCCGGTGGTCGACGGGGTGGAACCGGGCCCGGCCGTCCGGGGTCGCGAACCGTTCGGCGAACAGCCGTGGTGTGTCCGGCCCGTCCTCGGTCGGGCAGGGCCACCAGACGCCGTCGTCGCCGTCGATCCGGACCCAGCTGATGCCGGCGTAGTCGGCGATCCCGCCGGCGGAGGCGCGGCGCAGCTCGGCGAAGACGGCGGCCGGGTCGGCCGGGAACCGGGCTGCCGCCTCGGTGGCCGCGGCCTCGTCGGGGGCCAGTCTCGCCGCGAGGGCGGAGATGATGTCCAGGTCGGTCCGGACGTCCGGTGGGGGTGGGCGCAGCGCCCGGCGACGCAGCACCCGACCCTCCAGGTTGGTCATGGTGCCGTCCTCCTCCGCCCACTGCGCGGTGGGCAGCACCACGTCGGCCAGCGCGGCCGTCTCGGAGAGC
The DNA here is from genome assembly GCF_018070425.1 of Micromonospora sp. C81. Classification (NCBI taxonomy): domain Bacteria; kingdom Bacillati; phylum Actinomycetota; class Actinomycetes; order Micromonosporales; family Micromonosporaceae; genus Micromonospora; species Micromonospora sp. C81. The sequence goes on along the minus strand of NZ_JAGPXS010000027.1, from coordinate 41,986 downwards.
AGCAGGTCGGCGACGACCAGCAGGTCGAGATCGCGCAACCGGCCCTCGATCCGGGACGCCCGGGGTGCGGAGACCACCGGGTTGGAGCCGAACACCAGCAACGCGCGGGGGCCGTTCGGTGTGCCGAGCGAGTCGAGCAGCTGGTAGGCCGGCACACCCGGGCCGGGCAGCTCGTCGGCCGGCACCCCCCAGACACCGGCCACGTGCTCCCGGGCCGCCGGGTCGTCGATCCGCCGGTAGCCGGGGAGCTGGTCGGCTTTCTGCCCGTGCTCCCGCCCGCCCTGGCCGTTGCCCTGGCCGGTGAGGCAGCCGTACCCCGAACCGTCGCGGCCGGGCAGGCCGAGGGCGAGGGCGAGATTGACGTACGCGGTGACCGTGTCGACGCCCTTGGCGTGCTGCTCGGCGCCGCGCGCGGTCAGGATGATCACGCGACCGCCGGTGCCCAACGCGCGGGCGGTCTCCTCCAGGTCGGCCACCGGCACACCGGAGAGCTGCTCTGCCCGAGCCGGCCACCAGGCGGCGACGCTGCGGCGAACCGCCTCGAAGCCGGTGGTGCGTTCGGCCACGTAGGACCGGTCGACCCACCCCTCGGTGAGGGCGATGTGCAGCAACGCGTTGGCCACCGCGAGATCGGTGCCGGGCAGCGGTTGCAGGTGCAGGTCGGCCTGGCGGGCCGTGGCGGTGACCCGGGGGTCGACGACGATCAGCCGGCCGCCGCCCCGGCGCTGTTCGGTGAGCCAGCGCACCAGCGGTGGCATGGTCTCCGCCGGGTTCGCGCCGACCAGCAGCAGGGTGTCGGCCCGGCCCAGGTCGGCCAGCGGGAACGGCAGCCCACGGTCGATGCCGAAGGCGCGCATCCCAGCGGCAGCCGCCGAGGACATGCAGAACCGTCCGTTGTAGTCGATGTGCCGGGTGCGCAGCCCGATCCGGGCGAACTTTCCCAGCGCGTACGCCTTCTCGTTGGTCAGGCCGCCGCCACCGAAGACGGCGACCGCGTCCCGGCCGGCGTCCTGCTGGACCGCGCGGATGCCGGTGACGACCCGGTCGAGCGCGGCGTCCCAGCTCGCCGGGCGCAGCTCACCGGTGGCCGGGTCGCGCAGCAGGGGAGTGGTCAGCCGCTCCGGGTGGTCGAGCAGTTCGGCGGCGGTCCAACCCTTCTGGCAGAGCCCGCCCCGGTTGGTGGCGAACTGGCGGGGGTGGACCGAGACCCCGGTGTCGTCCTCGCGCAGCGTCATGCCGCACTGCAGCGCGCAGTACGGGCAGTGCGTCGCCACCTCCCGGGGCGCCAGCCCCGGTCGAGTTGCCGACCATGCACCGTCTGTCATGTCGGCAAAGCGTGCCGCCGGGCGGTTTCCGGTCCGGGTCTCTTCTGTTTCGGTCCTGTCAAGTGGGGCTCACACCGCACGCGGGCACGGCAGAGGACGGATGGTCGCCAGCGATCGCCCCGGACGGACGCTCGACCAGCGCGGCGGTAGCGGACCTCATCTCGCGGGGGCGGTCAGCGCAAGTCGACGCGGTGTGGTCGGCGGCTCAGGGACAGCCAGCCCAGGAAGCGGGCGTGAAGTGCTCGCGGGTCAGGACGAACGCCCACGGAGTACAGGTCGTCGAGCGCGTCCTGCATGTTCGCTGCCAGATAGAACGCTAGGGCGATCGAATGGCCGTAGAACTCGGTTGCGAGGTGTAGCTGAGCCGGCGAGCACGGCCAGGGAGCGGCGCAGTTACGGCAGAGCCACGCCGGGCGCATCGGATGGTGAGGGCGAGGGCGGCGGGTCATCCGACTTTCACCGGACCGCGCTTGACGGGCGTGCGGATGGTGGGGCGACGGGCGGGCGGGTCCGGCCAGATCAGGCCTGCGGGCATCACGAACAGGGACCGGCGCGCGACCGCGTCACCATTCCCGGCCAGCTCGTAACCGTCGATCCACAGCCACCCGTCGTACGTCGGCCAGTCGAGAACGCGAATCACGCGGACGAAGATCGGGCGCATGAACTGGACACTCGTGGCGCGGGTCAGGTGCAGGACGTCACCCGTGCGCGGCTTCCGCGGTTTGGACTCCGGCTCGGGGCTCCAATCGGGCGGTGTGTCCGGCACGGTGCGCTCCCCTGGTCGTCGCTGTGGGAAGGAGGCGCCCCGTGCGTGCTCGCCTGTGGAGATCTTGGACAGTTTCCGTTCTGGCGTAACTATTCAGTCCCATGACATCTGTCAGTGTTGAAGTCCCGATACATGTGTCACTTGGTAGGGATCTTGGGCGTGCTGGTACAGGGTGCCTGGCATGGCTTCTCGGCGGCATGTCATGAACTTGCTCGATGCCCAGTTGGCTGCTGGGGTGCGGGTCAACGCGGCCGAGTTCGCGCGTGAGCATGGTGTGTCGGTCCGTACGGTGTACCGGCATCAGGCGCGGATCCGGGACGTGGGCGAATGGCAGGAGCGGTCCCGGCGGCCGCGCAGCAGTCCGCGGGCGACGCCACCGGACCTGGATGCCTGGATCTGCAAGCTGCGCGTCGAACTTGGCCTGGACAACGGGGCTGACTTCATCCACGACGCCCTGATCGAGCTGCACAACGCCACTGCTCCGGCGTGGCTGGTGCCCTCGAGGTCGACGATCAACCGGGTCCTGGGCCGGCATGACCTGCTCGACCGGAACCCGGCGAAACGGCCGCGCAGCTCGTTTCGACGCTTCGTCTACGCCCGGCCCCGGGACTGCTACCAGATCGACGCCACGAACGTCCGGCTCGCCGACGGCAGCCTCGCCGCGGTCTTCGACGTCCTGGACGACTGCACCCGTACCCTCGTCGGCTGTCACACGACGACCGCGGAGACCGCCGAAGGCGCCGTCACCGCGGTCAGGCAGGCGTTCACCGAGTACGGGGCCCCGGCGATCGTGTTGTCCGACAACGGCACCGCGTTCACCAGCCGACTAACCCGGCCCGGATCGATCTCCACGTTCGTCCAGTGCCTCCTGTCCAGCCCCTACCATCCGCAGACCTGCGGCAAGGTCGAACGCCACCACCAAACCCTCAAGAAATGGCTGAGCACCCAACCCGCCCCCAACACCCGCGCCGAGCTGCAGAACCTGCTGGACGTCTACCGCCGCTACTACAACACCCAACGACGCCACAGCGCCCTGCCGCGACGCGCCACGCCCGCCCAGGCATGGACAGACGCGCCCAGCCTCGGCGGGCCGGCCAGCCTGCCCATGCAGACCGACGCCACCCTGCACCGCTGCTTCGTAGGCAACACCGGCGTCATCACCGTCGCCGGGCACCGCACCAGCGTCGGCACCACCCACGCCGGCGCCACCGTCACCGCCATCCGCGACCAAACCCGGATCACCGTCTACAACCGCGACGGCCAACCCCTCGGCCACTTCGACCTCAACCCCGACCGGACCTACATCAGCCTCACCCGAGCAGCCTGATCAACAACTCATGACACATCTATCGGGACTTCCCCTTGACACATGTCTCGGGACAGCACAGTTCTGGCGTAACGGAAACTGTCCAAGATCTCTGGCAGGCCGAGGGCGGCCCCGATACGAACGCGTCCGCCGGGTTCCGTGATCCCTGCCGGCCGCGCCGCCTGAACCCACCTTGCGGCCAGTGATGGGACAAAGACAGCCCGTAGCGATATGGTCGCGAGATTCCGCGCATCCGATGGGGGAGCCCTGAACGATGCGCTACGCGCCGCGCTAACCGAGACGGGGCACTCGATTGAGTCCCTGGCAGGGCTGGTCGGGGTCGATCGAAAGACGGTCGCGCGCTGGCTGAACCACGACCACATTCCGCACCCCCGACACCGGGAGGCGGCGGCGAGTGCGCTCCGACGGCCCATAGGAGACATCTGGCCGGACACTTCAAGACGCCGCGAGCCAATTTGGTTCCGACCATGGCAAGAGATCGAGCGCGAGGCGATCTCGCTGCGGTCGTTTCAGTCGACCGTCCTCCCCGGCCTGCTCCAGACCGAGGCATACGCTCGCGCCGTGCTGGCCGGAGCCGACGTCATCGCCCGCAGCGACGTCGAGCGGCACCTGGCCTCACGACTCGCCCGGCAAAGCATCCTGGCCCGTGAAGACCCGCCACACTTCACCGCCGTTGTTGACGAGGGCGTGTTGCGGCGGCCAGTCGGCGGGCGAGCCATCATGCGTGAGCAGGTGCAGGCCCTCATCACCGCCTGCGAGGCCCCGCAGGTCCGTGTGCACATCGTCCCCTCTACCGTCGGCGCGTACGCTGGCCTGAACGGTCCCTTCGTGATCGCCGTGGGGCCCGAGCATCGCATTGCCGGCTACCTCGACAATCAGCTTCAGGGGCAAGTCGTCACCGGTGCCGAGGACATTGCGGCGATGCTGGCCGCGTGGGAGAACGTGCGCGGCGAGGCGCTGTCCCACTGGCAATCCGTCGATCTACTTACGGAGATGGCGAAGACATGGAACTGACCGGCGCGCGGTGGCGTAAGAGCACCCGCAGCAGCGGCAATGGCGGCGACTGCGTCGAGGTTGCGGACAACCTGCCTGGCATCGTCGGCGTGCGGGACTCGAAGGACCCGGCAGGGCCGGCGTTGGTCTTCGGGTCAGCGGCCTGGCGGGCGTTCGTCGGCATGGCGAAGGCACACGACCCGGCCTGATCAGCATCACGCAGAGGCCCCCGGTTCGCCGGGGGCCTTCGTGTGTCCGGGATCAGTCCCCGCCAGGAAACGCAGGCGCGACCGGACTGACCACACCAACCGTTCCGGCTCCGTTGCGGCGGAATCCGCTGTGACTTTGCGTGCGGTGGGAGGTGCGAGCCGGATCCTTTGGAGCTGAATCGCTGACGACATCAGCGTCGTTCATTGGCTTATAATGTGGGAAAGTTGTCTCAATAATTGGGAGAGCGCGATGAGCGTGACGGACGTCTTCGACGCGGTGGCCGGCACCTACGACGAGGCGCGCAGGCGGCTCGTACCCTGCTTCGACGCCTTCTACGGCACGGCGGTCGAGGTTGCCGCGCCGCCGCTGCGGGCCGCGCTCGCCGCCGGTCGTACGCCGGAGGTGTTGGACCTGGGCGCCGGCACCGGCCTGCTCTCGCTGCTGCTGGCCGCCGCGGTGCCCGGTGTCCGGCTGACCCTGGTCGACGGGGCGCCGGCGATGCTCGCCCGCGCCACCGAGCAGTTGGACGCCCGGTCGGTGCCGCACCGGACGGTCCGGGCCGACCTGGCCGATCCGCTGCCCGCCGGCCGGTACGACGCGGTGGTCAGCGCGCTGGCGATCCACCACCTCGACGACGAGGGCAAGCGGACGCTGTACCGGAGGGCTGCCGGCGCACTCGCGCCCGGCGGGGTGTTCGTCAACGCGGAGCAGGTCGCCGGCCCGACTCCGGAGTTGGACCGTCGCTACGACGAGGTGTGGATGCAGCGGATCACCGAGCTGGGCGCGTCCGGTGAGGAGATCGCCGCATCCCGGGAGCGGATGCGGCACGACCGGCCGGCGACGGTCGCCGACCAGTGCCGGTGGCTCGCCGAAGCGGGCCTGATCGACGTCGACTGCTACTTCAAGGAGTGGCGCTTCGCGGTGTTCGGCGGCCGGGCCCGGTGAACATCGCCGGTATGTGCGTTTCGACGGCGGGGGGCGAGCCGGCGGTCGCGTGGATGACTGTCGGTCACACCGGTGGGTAGTCTCAGCGGCATGACTGCCAAGGTGACTCTGTCGTTTACCGACGAGACGATCGAGGAGGCCCGGCGGTTCGCCAAGCGCGAAGGGCTGTCGCTCTCCGCATGGATGGACCAGGCCGCCCGCGAGAAGGCGCTGCGCGAGGTGTTCACCGCGCACGCCGCAGCCGTGGGCCGCGCCGGTCTGGACCTGGAGTCCGCCGCTCTCGCCGACGCCCGCGAGGCGGGCATGGTCAACGATCTGCTCTCCGGCGGACGACCGCGTGCTGCGTAGGGGAGAGGTCTGGCGCATCGAGGGCGCCCGGGAACGCCTCGGCCTCGTGGTCAGCTCGGACGTCTACAACTCCACCGACGTACCCATCGTGATCGTGGTCGAGGTGGTGGAGGAGTCGCTGCTGCGCGACTCGCCGCTCGCCGTGTCGATGGGCCGGTACGTGGTGATGCCCGACCGCATCTCCTCGCCCATGAAGAAGTGGTTCACCGACTGCGTGGACGTCGCCGACACCGACACCATGATCCGGGTCGGCCGTGCGCTGCGCATCCTGCAACAGCTCTGAGCACCGACCTCACCACCGCCGCCGGCCCGTGGTGCGGTCCCCGTTTCCGGGCCGACCCGCGACGGGCACTGCCAGGTAACCGGGCGTTCCTAGCGTTCCTCCTCGTCACATCGACGAGGAGGAGCCGCCGTGAGCACGCTCACCAGCACCGCAGTCACCACCCGGCCGCCGGCTGCCACCGGGCGCGCGCGCCGGCTCGACGACTGGCGCCCCGAGGACCCCGACTTCTGGCGGGTGACGGGCGCGCCCATCGCCCGGCGCAACCTCTGGGTCTCGATCTTCGCCGAGCACGTCGGCTTCTCGGTGTGGAGCCTCTGGTCGGTCACCGTGCTCTTCCTCGGCCCCGCGTACGGCATCGACCCGGCCGGGAAGTTCCTGCTCACCGCCGTGCCGGCCGCACTGGGCGCGGTGCTGCGCCTGCCGTACACGCTGGCGGTGGCCCGCTTCGGCGGGCGGCGCTGGACGATCATCAGCGCGCTCCTGCTGCTGGTGCCCACGGTGCCGATGACGGTGCTGCTGGAACCCGGGGTGTCCTACTCCACGCTGATGGTGCTCGCCTGCCTGACCGGCGTCGGTGGCGGCAACTTCGCCTCCTCGATGGCGAACATCAACCTGTTCTACCCACAGCGGCTCAAGGGTCGGGCCCTCGGGCTCAACGCCGGCGGCGGCAACCTCGGCGTACCCGCGGTGCAACTGGTCGGGTTGGCGGTCCTCGCCACCGCCGGTGCCGCGTACCCCCGTCTGGTGCCGGCGGTCTACCTGCCGCTGATCGTGCTGGCCGCGCTGGCCGCGGCCCGCTGGTTGGACACCGTGCCCGGGGCGCGCAACGAGCCGGGCGCGCTGCGTGAGGCGGCCCGCGACCCGCACACCTGGGTCATGTCGGTGCTCTACGTCGGCACCTTCGGCTCGTTCATCGGGTTCGGTTTCGCCTTCGGTCAGGTGCTCCAGCTCCAGTTCGCCGAGCGGTTCCCCACCCCGGTCGACGCCGCGTGGCTGACCTTCCTCGGCCCGCTGGTCGGTTCGCTGATCCGCCCGCTGGGCGGGCACCTGGCCGACCGGTTGGGCGGTGCCCGGGTGACCTTCTGGAACTTCGTGGCGATGGCGGCCGGCGCGGGCACCGTGCTGTACGCCGCCCGGGAACGGTCGTTCGGGCTCTACCTGGCCGGGTTCCTCGCCCTGTTCGTGTTCTCCGGCATCGGCAACGGCTCCACCTACAAGATGATCCCGGCGATCTTCCGGGCCCGGGCGGCGGACGCCGTGACGTCGGGTCGCCGCGATCCGGAGGCCGCCGCGCGGTGGACGCGGCGGATGACCGGTGCGCTGATCGGCATCGCGGGTGCCGTCGGGGCGTCCGGCGGGGTGCTGGTCAACATCTCGTTCCGACAGTCGTTCCTGAGCTCCGGCAACGCCGACGCCGCCTACCTGGCCTTCATCGGCTGGTACGCGTTGTGTTTCGCGGTCACCTGGGTCGTCTACCTCCGGCCGAGGGCCGATCGGCTCGCCAACGTGTGAGCTGGGCCACGCCTGGCGTGTCGCCGCGCACGAGCGCACCCCCGTTTTGACCTGCGGACGGGGCGCCGGGTATCGTTGCCTGCTGTTGTACGACATCCAGAGGCGTGCCCCATCAGGTACGCTTGGTCGTTCGTGCGCGCTGGTCCGGCCTGCAAGATCTGGTCACCTCGGCGCGCGACCCCAGACCGACGACGAGACAAGGTAGACCTGTGCGTACGTACAGCCCGAAGCCGGGTGAGATCGAGCGTCAGTGGCACGTCATCGACGCCTCTGATGTCGTGCTGGGCCGCCTGGCCACCCACGCCGCCACGTTGCTGCGTGGTAAGCACAAGCCGACTTTCGCGCCGCACGTCGACACGGGCGACTTTGTCGTCATCGTGAACGCGGGCAAGGTTGCGTTGACCGGCAACAAGCGCCAGACCAAGGTTGCTTACCGCCACTCCGGTTACCCGGGTGGTCTGAAGCAGATTGGCTACGAGGAGCTGCTGACCAAGCGCCCCGAGCGGGCCATCGAGCTGGCCGTGAAGGGGATGCTCCCGCACAACAAGCTCGGCCGTCAGCTGATCAAGAAGCTGAAGGTCTACGCCGGTGCCGAGCACCCGCACCTCGCGCAGCAGCCGGTGCCGTTCGAGATCAAGCAGATCGCGCAGTGAGCGCGGGCGAAGGAAGCAGCATGACCGACATCACCGAGACCGAGGTCGCCCCGGAAGCCCCTGAGGCCACCGAGGCGCCGGCGCCCGTCGCCCGCGCGCCTCGCGGTGACCGGCCGATCCAGACCGTGGGCCGCCGCAAGCAGGCCATCGTCCGGGTCCGTATCGTCCCGGGCACCGGCAAGATCACCTGCAACGGCCAGGACCTCGAGGCGTACTTCCCGAGCAAGGTGCACCAGCAGCTCATCAAGGACCCGCTGGTCACCGCCGAGAAGCCCGAGCAGTTCGACGTCATCGCCAACCTGCATGGCGGCGGCACCACCGGGCAGGCCGGCGCGCTTCGGCTGGGCATCGCCCGCGCGCTGATCATCAACGACCCGGACGACCGCCCGGCCCTGAAGAAGGCCGGCTTCCTGACCCGGGACGCCCGGGTCAAGGAGAGCAAGAAGTACGGCCTCAAGAAGGCCCGTAAGGCTCCTCAGTACTCGAAGCGCTGATCTTCAACAGCGCGTTGTACTTCTGACGGACGGCCGGTCCGCCTCCCCGCTAGGGGGAGGTGGGTCGGCCGTTCCGCTTTCTCCTCATTGGCAGTGCTCATCGGAGGTTGGCGGGTATGGGTCGGTTGTTCGGCACGGACGGCGTACGCGGGCGGGCAAACGCGGATCTCACACCGGAGTTGGCGTTGGCGCTCGCTGTGGCCGCCGCGCACACGCTCGCCGAGACGGACCGCAGCCACCCGCCGCTCGCCGTCGTCGGTCGGGACACCCGGGCCAGCGGCGAGATGCTGGAGGCGGCCGTGGTCGCCGGTCTGACCAGCGCCGGCGCCGACGTGGTGCGGGTCGGCGTGCTGCCGACCCCCGCGGTGGCGTTCCTCACGGCAGAGACCAAGGCCGACCTCGGGGTGATGCTCTCCGCGTCGCACAACCCGATGCCGGACAACGGCATCAAGCTCTTCGCCGCCGGCGGGCACAAGTTGCCCGACGAGATCGAGATGCAGATCGAGGCGGCCGTCGAGACGAACGCCACCACCGCCTGGGACCGCCCGGTGGGTGCCGGCGTCGGCCGCGTGCACGACCTTCTCGACGGCGCCGACCACTACGTCCAACACCTGGTCAGCACCGTGCCGCACCGGCTCGAAGGCATCAAGGTCGTGGTCGACTGCGCCAACGGCGCCGCCGCCGAGGTCGCCCCGGTCGCCTACCAGGAGGCCGGCGCGGAGGTCATCGCGATCCATGCCGAGCCGAACGGCCTGAACATCAACGACGAGTGCGGCTCCAACCACATCGAGGCGCTGCGCGAGGCCGTGGTCGAGCACGGCGCCCACCTGGGCATCGCCCACGACGGCGACGCCGACCGTTGTCTGGCGGTCACCGCCGACGGCGACGAGGTGGACGGCGACGAGGTGATGGCGATCCTCGCGCTGGCCATGCGGGATGCCGGCACGCTCACCCAGGACACCCTGGTGGCCACCGTGATGAGCAACCTCGGGCTGCGGCTCGCGATGTCCGCGCAGGGCATCCGGCTGATCGAGACCAAGGTCGGTGACCGGTACGTGCTGGAGGAGCTGCGCGCCTCCGGGCTGGCGCTCGGCGGTGAGCAGAGCGGTCACATCGTGATGCCCGCCCATGCCACCACCGGCGACGGGGTGCTCACCGGCCTGCACCTGATGGCCCGGATGGCAGCCACCGGCCAGTCCCTCGCCGAGCTGGCGTCGGTGGTCACCAAGCTGCCCCAGGTGCTGATCAACGTGCCGGTCGGCGACCGGACCGTCGGTGCCGCCGCGCCGGCCGTGCGCGCAGAGGTCGAGCGGGCCGAGGCGGAGCTGGGTGAGACCGGCCGGGTGCTGCTGCGCCCGTCGGGCACCGAGCCGCTGGTCCGGGTGATGGTCGAGGCGGCCACCGAGGCGACCGCCCGTGAGGTCGCCGAGCGGATCGCCGAGCTGGTCCGCACCGCCAGCCCCGTCGGCTGAAACGGGCGGCGATGGCCTGTTCGTGGGTGGCGAGCAGGATGGTCATGCCGTGCCGGTCGCGAAGGTCGAGCAGCAGGTCGAGGATCTGCCCGCCGGTGGTGGAGTCGAGGTTGCCGGTGGGCTCGTCGGCCAGCAGCAGACCCGGTGCGCCCATCAGTGCCCGGGCGATGGCCACCCGTTGCTGCTGGCCACCGGAGAGCTGCGCCGGGAGGGCCCGCTCCCGCCCGGTCAGACCGACCGCGTCGAGCAGCTCCCGGGCCCGTGCCGCGTGGTCGGCCCGGCCGCGCTGCGGCAGCACCGGGGCGATCACGTTGTCCAGCACGGTGAGCGCCGGCAGCAGGTGGTAGCGCTGGAAGACGAACCCCACCCGCTGCCGGTAATGGGCCAGCGCGGCTCGGCGCAGGTTGTTGACCACCACGCCGTCGACGACGACGGAGCCCTCGTCGGGTTGCTCGATCGCACCGATGAGGTGCAGCAACGTCGACTTTCCCGACCCGCTCGGCCCGGTCAGCGCCACCACCGAGCCGGCCGCGATGGTCAGGGACACGTCGTCGACCGCCGTCAACCGGTCCGCACCGCTGCCGAATCCTCGTACCAGGTGGTCGACCGAGATCGCACTGCCGCTCTGCTCGCTCATGGTCTGCTACTCCTCTGCCAGTAGTCGGGCGGGCCGCAGACGCGGCAACAGGGCGGCGGGCACCAGTGCGGCGACAGTGCTCACCAGGGCGCCCGCCAGCGCGACCAGCGCGGCCACCAGGAGCAGCGCTCCCGGAATGGTGCCGATCAGCCAACCCGCGCTGGCCAGGCCGACCGCCGCGCCGGTCGTCGACCCCACGAGCCCCAGCGCCAGACCCTCGTAGCCGACCAGCCGGCCGAGTTCGGCGTCCGTCCAGCCGATCGCCCGCAGGGTCGCCAGCTCGGCGGCCCGGTCACGGATGTTCAGGTAGAGCACGTCCGCGACCGCCGCGGCGCCGAGCAGCACGGTGGCCGCGGCGGCCACGGTGTCCGCGCCGCGGACGCTCAGCGAGACCACATCGCCGAGCAGACTGCCGACGATCGCACCCCGGAACGCCCACGCGGCGGCACTGACCAGCGTCAGCGCGGCCACCCCGATCGCCAGCGCGCCGGCGCCGAGGAACGTGCGTCCGGGGGTGCGGGCCAGGTTGACCAGGGCCAACCCGAAGAGGGTGCGGGGCCGGCGTACCCAGCCGGCGGGAGCGACGATCGGGCGGAGGGCGGCGGCCGGGTGGGCGCGCGCGGCCCGCAGCGCCGGCACCAGGCCGGCGGCCAGCGAGAGCAGCAGGGCAATGGGTACGGCCAGGGCCGACCGCCGCCAGTCGACGTCGATGCCGAGCGCGATCCCGAGCGGGACCGCGAGGGCCAGTGAGAGCAGACCCGCGATGAGCCCGAGCAGAGCGACCTCGCCCAGGATCAGCGCCGCGATGCGGCGGACCGGCCAGCCGAGACAGGAGAGCACCGCCAGCTCGGAGCGTCGGTCCCGGACGGCCGCGCTGACCGCGTTGGCGAGGAACAGCACGCAGACCACCAGCACCAGCACGAAGAGCACCAGGCTCTTGCGGTCCACCGCCTGGGTGATGATCGAGGCCACGCCGAGTGCCGACCAGCTCTCGGTCAGCCGCAGCATCGGCCGGCCGAACGAGCCCGCGGGCAGCTCCACGGTCTGCGGTGCGGGCGACGAGCCGAGGGTGATGTCGACGTCCAGCCCGGTGCGCGCCGCGATCTGCTCGGCGATCAGCCGGACCCGTTCGGCCGAGCGCTCGCTGTAGCCGCCGACGTCGGCCACCCGTACCCGGATCGCGCTGATCGGGGCCTTGGCCTGTGCCCCGCCGCCGCCCTCCAGGAGTTTCGGGACGCTGCCGAGGTTGGTGAGGAGCAGCGGCGGCGCCGACAGGTAGCCGGCGGGGTTTCCGCTGGGTGCCAGCGGCTGACCGCCCAGCGCTGCCCGGCTGCGGTCGTCAGCACCCTGTGCCGTCGGCGCCTGGTAGGTCTCCAGCGGCAGTTGGCCGAGGTCACTGAAACCGGCCAGCCGGCCCGGGTCGAAGACACCGACGGCCCGCCAGAAACGATTGGCCGTGCTTCCGCCGGTGGGTAGCGGCAGCGCCCGTATCGATCGGGAACCGGTGTCGTCGGCCAGCCAGGGCCGGGGCAGTGGGTTGTACGCCTTCTCCTGGCTGTACACCTCCGGGTTGCCGGGCGGCTGCGCACGGGCCCGCAGGGTGCCGTCGGGCAGCCGGTCGTACTGCACGTCGCTCGACTGCACGACGCTCTGGAGTTGACCGACGCAGCACCCGCCCGGCGACAGCTCCTCGGTCAGCATCGCCTGGTGCCCGGCGGTGAGGTCGTACCGACCGGACCCGACCGGAGTCCCGCCAGGGCGGCTCAACGTCTTCTCCAGGTCGATCGCCTCCACCCCGGCGGGGCTGATCGCGAGTCGGGTGAACCTGGCTGCCAGCGACTCGTCGATGAAGGGTCGGTTGGTGACGAGGACCGGGACCTCGTAGTTGTCCGCTGTGCCCCGGCGGTTGACGGCGACCGTGTCGTCGGTGCGCACGGCCCGACCGGTGACCACGGCCTCGTCGAGGCCGACAAGTTGTTCCTCGGCCACCGGGTCGACCGCAGCCAGGAGGAACGGCACGGTCAGGTCGTACGCCATCACCAGCCGGTCGGAGGGTGTGGAGGAGCCGTCCCGGTCGGTCGCGAGGATGTACGAGTCGGCTTGGAACCGGCCGTCGGGCAGCAGTTGGACGGCGTGCAGGGACCAGTCCTCGCGCTCGGAGTAGGTGCCCGGGTTGCCCAGCAGCCCGTATCCCGGGTCGCAGATGGGAAGGCTGCGCCCGTCCGGCTGCACCTCGCGCGGGGTCGGTCCGCAGGTGTCCGACCAGGAATAGGACCGCCCGTCGGAGTACGGTACGGCGTCGCTGTCGGTTCCCCAGTCGATCCGGGGGTAGATCAACGGCTTCGTGGTCACGTACACGTACCGGGGTTTGCCCGGTGCGCTGGAGAGACCACGTTCGGCGTGGAAGGTCGGGTCGACCCGGATGACCTGGCGATCCAGCGAGCGGTCGACGGCCTCGGTGAGGTCGATCGGCGTCGGCAGCAGGGTGGTGGAATAGCCGAGCATCGCGATCGGTGCCGCCACCTCGATGCCGGGGACTGCCCTCACCTGCTCGTACTGCTGGGTGGTGATGCCGCCGAAGAGCCCGGAGAGATAGTTGGGGCGGACCAGCCCACGCTCGGCTTCGAGCGGAGTGCGGGTCCCCTTCGGACGGACCAGGATCTCGTAGGCGACCCGGGTGTTGCGCTCGACAGTGCCGGTGACGTCCAGGCGAGAGGTGGTGGTGGCGCCCGTCAGGACCACGAAGCCGGTGGTGGCCACCAGCACGCCGATCACCAGCGCCACCGACCGCCCCGCACGGCCGCGCAGCTGTCTCCAGATGAAGCCGAGCATGTCGCGCCTCCCCGTGTGCTGTCTCCCACTCTGCGCGATACATTGTGACAATGCAAGGCCCGTACCGGAGGTGACATGGCGATCCAGCACGCTGTCCTCGCCCTGCTCGCTGGTGCCCCCAGCCACGGCTACCAGCTCAAGGGATCGTTCGAGGCCGCCGTCGGCCCGCAGTGGGGGCCGCTGAACATCGGCCACCTCTACCAGATCCTCGACCGGCTCTCCCGGGACGAGCTGGTCGTCGCCGAACGGCAGCCGCAACCGATCAAGCCGGACCGGGTGGTCTACGAAATCACCCAGGCCGGCCGCGCCGAGCTGGCACGGTGGCTGGCCGAGCCGAGCCCACGCAGCGGGGGATTCCGGGACGACTTCTTCCTCAAGGTCACCGCCGCCGCCCGGTCCGGCTCCGCGGCCACCGTGCGCGCGGTGCTCAGCAACCAACGCGGGCACCTGCTGCGCGAGTTGCGCAATCTGGACGGCCTCCGGCGTGCCGCCGAGGACCCGGTGGTCGGGTTGCTGCTCACCGCGGCGAGCCGGCACGTGACGGCCGACCTGTCGTTCGTGGACGACGCCGAGTCGGTGCTGCTCGGCGACGGGGGCCAACTGCTGACCCGGCTCGCGACACCGCCGGCGTCTCAGTCGTCGAGCGACCCCGGATCAGCCCTCGGCGGACCGGTCAGTGGCTCGGGCTCAGAGCGCGCAGCCGGCTGACCGCCTCGGTCAGCACCTCGGGGCGCTTGCAGAACGCGAACCGGACCAGCCGTCGGCCCGCCTCCACATCGTCGTAGAAGACCTGCGTCGGCACCGCCACCACACCACAGCGCTCCGGCAGCGAACGGCAGAACTCCACCCCGTCCCGGCCGCCGAGCGCGGTGATGTCGGCGGTGACGAAGTATGTCCCCTCCGAGTCGAGCACCTCGAACCCGGCGTCGGTGAGACCACCGACGAGCTGGTCACGGCGCTGCTGGAGCCCGTCGCGGAAGCCGGTGTAGTAGTCGTCCGGCAGCGCCAGCGCCACTGCCACCGCCGGTTGCAGCGGCGCCGCGTTGACGAAGGTGAGGAACTGCTTCACCCGCAGCACCGCCGAGACCAGCGCCGCCGGGCCGCTCGCCCAGCCGACCTTCCAACCCGTGCAGGAGAACGTCTTGCCGGCCGAGGAGATGCGCAGCGTCCGCTCCCGCATCCCGGGCAGGCTGGCCAACGACACGTGCGGGCTCGACGCGTCGGTGAAGACCAGGTGCTCGTACACCTCGTCGGTGACCGCGTACGCGCCGAACTCCTGACACAGCTCGGCGACCAGCGCCAACTCCGCCGGGGTGAAGACCTTGCCGGTCGGGTTGTGCGGTGAGTTGAGCAGCACCAGTCGGGTGCGCGGGCCGAACGCCGCGCGCAGCGCCGCCGGGTCGAAGGCGTACCGGCCGTCGGCCGCGGGCCGCAGGGTCACCGGTCGCCGGACCGCGCCGGCCAAGGCGATCGAGGCAGCGTACGAGTCGTAGTACGGCTCGAAGCACACCACCTCGTCACCCGGCTCGCAGAGGGCGAGGATGCTGGCCGCGACCGCCTCGGTGGCACCCGCGGTGATGACGATCTCGCCGTCCGGGTCGTACGACAGGTCCTGGAACCGCTGCTGGTGGGCCGCGACCGCCGCGCGCAGGGCGGGAATCCCCGGGCCGGGCGGGTACTGGTTCTGCCCGCCGCGCAGCGCCTCGGCGGCGGCGGCCAGCATCTCCGGCGGACCGTCGGTGTCCGGGAAGCCCTGCCCGAGGTTGACCGCGCCGGTGCGCACGGCGAGGGCGGACATCTCGGCGAAGATCGTCGTGCCGAACGGCCGCATCCGGGCCACCAGCGGGTCGACATCGGTGCTCGTCACCTGCGCCAGCCTAAGGCCACACCAGTGCCGAACCCCAGCCTCACTCGGGCGCGCACCAGATGCTGCCGTAGCTCCGCTCCTTGAGGACCACCGGCGTGCCGGTGCCGCTGATCGTGACGCTGCATTCGAGGAGACCCTCGTATTCCATATCGACCCAGTCGGCCTCCAACCTGACCCGGCTCGCGCCGTTTGTCCGGATGGTGGTGCGCCAGGGGAGCTTCGCGCTGTCGACGTGGATCAGGTCGCTCTCGGCGTCGAAGTACGCAATGTCGGCCTCGCCCGATCCGGTGACCTCGTAGACCACCGTCACCGGGGCCGGCCCCGACGTCGGTCGGGTGACCGGCTGCTTGCTCGGGGTCGGGGGCGCGGGGCTGGGTCGCTCCGGAATGGGCGCACGTGTGGTGGGTGCGGTCCAACCGTCGTCGGGAACAACCCACGGCTCCTCGGCGATCGGCTCCGAGCCGGGTCTGTCCAACAGGAAACCACTCGCGCAGAGGCAACCGCAGACGGCCAGGACCAGTGCCACGAAGACCGCGACGACGATGCCGACGATCCGGCCGCTGCTCGTGGTCGGGCTGCCGCTGGCACGCGGCTGGCCGGGGTAGGTGTACGGCGGCGGATAGCCGTGGGGCGGCCATCCGGCTGACGGCGGCCAGTGCCCGGGCGGTGGCGCACCGGTAGGCGTGGGCCATCCTGCTGCCGGAGGCGGCCCGGCGGCCGTCGGATCCGACGGGTCGGGCGGGGACGGCGACCACGGCGACGCTGGTGGCCCGGGCGTCCACGGGGTCGGCGGCGGTTGGGGCGTCCACTGGGTCGGGGGCGGCGACGGGGTCCACGGCGCGGCCGGAGTCCACGGGCCTGGCGCCCACGGCGCCGGCGGTGCCCACGGCTGAGCCGGTGCCAGTGGGTCGGGCGCCGGGAGCCCAGCGGGGGAGGGCGGTGCCGTCGGATCCGGTGGCAACGGAGAGGCCGGGCGCAGCGGGGACGGCTCGGGTGCCGACCCCGACGTGCCGCCGGGTGCCGGGTCCGATGGTGAGGAGGGGGACGGATCGGGCGGGGGCGCGTCGGACATGGCTGCTCCGGGCGGGAGTGGGTATGGGACGAACGGGCCGAGGGCGGGCGCGCCGAACCCGCCGAGAGACTGTCGTACCCGACGGCGCGCCGCAACCCCCGTCACCTCCGGGCGGCCCCGTCCGGCCTGCGATGCTCGTCCCGTTGCGCCCCGCCAACCCCCGATCGCTCAGATTCCGTGATTGATAACCCGACTTTCGAGCACCCATCATGAGTGAAACTGGGTTAGGCTGCGGGCCATGTGTGGAATCGTGGGATACGCGGGCGCGCGCCCCGCACTCAGCATCGTGCTCGACGGGCTGCGGCGGCTGGAATACCGCGGCTACGACTCGGCGGGCGTCGCGATCGTCTGCGACGACCGGCTGCTGACCGAGAAGAAGGCCGGCAAGCTGGCCAACCTTGAGAAGGTGCTGTCCGAGCGGGCCGCCGACGACCCGACCTCCTGCGCGGCCAGCCCGATCGGCATCGGTGACGGCACCACCGGTATCGGGCACACCCGGTGGGCCACCCACGGTGGCCCGACCGACCGCAACGCCCACCCGCACGTCGCCCCCGACGGCCGGGTCGCGGTGATCCACAACGGCATCATCGAAAACTTCGCCAAGCTCCGTAACGAGCTGGAGGCCGACGGCGTCCAGTTCACCAGCGACACCGACACCGAGTGCGCCGCGCACCTGCTCGCCGCCGCGCTGGCCGACCTGCGCGCCGCCGGCCAGCCGGACAGCCCGCAGCTGCTCGCCGCCGGCATGCGTGTGGTCTGCCAGCGGCTGGAGGGCGCGTTCACCCTGCTCGCGGTGGACGCCGGCGTGCCCGGTGCGGTCGTCGGCGCCCGGCGCAACTCGCCGCTGGTCGTCGGCCGCGGCGACGGTGAGAACTACCTGGCCAGCGACGTGGCCGCGTTCATCGAGCACACCCGGGAAGCGGTCGAGCTGGGCCAGGACCAGATCGTCCTGATCACCGGTGACAGCATCGAGATCACCGACTTCGACGGCCAGCCCGCCGCCGGCAAGGACTTCCACATCGACTGGGACTCCTCGGCCGCCGAGAAGGGTGGCTACGACTGGTTCATGCTCAAGGAGATCGAGGAGCAGCCGCAGGCCATCGCCGACACGCTGCTCGGCCGGCTCACCGAGACCGGCGAGATCGCCCTCGACGAGGTCCGCCTCAGCGACCAGGACCTGCGCGACGTCGACAAGATCTTCATCGTGGCCTGCGGCACGGCGTACCACGCCGGCATGGTCGCCAAGTACGCCATCGAGCACTGGACCCGGATCCCCTGCGAGGTGGAGCTGGCCAGCGAGTTCCGCTACCGCGACCCGGTCCTCGACCGGTCCACGCTGATCGTGGTGATCTCGCAGTCCGGCGAGACGATGGACACCCTGATGGCGCTGCGCCACGCCAAGGAGCAGAAGGCCCGGGTGCTGGCGATCTGCAACACCAACGGCTCGACCATCCCCCGTGAGTCGGACGCCGTGCTCTACACCCACGGCGGGCCGGAGATCGCCGTCGCCTCCACCAAGGCGTTCCTCACCCAGGTCGTCGCCTGCTACCTGATCGGCCTGCACCTGGCCCAGGTGCGCGGCATCAAGTTCGCCGACGAGGTGGGCGCGGTGGTCGCGCAGTTGCAGGAGATCCCCGGCAAGCTGCGCGAGCTGCTCGACCGGATCGAGCCCGTCCGCGAGCTGGCCCGGGAGCTGAAGTCCGAGCCGACAGTGCTGTTCATCGGCCGGCACGTCGGCTACCCGGTGGCCCTGGAGGGCGCGCTGAAGCTCAAGGAACTGGCGTACATGCACGCCGAGGGCTTCGCCGCCGGCGAGCTGAAGCACGGCCCGATCGCCCTGATCGACAAGGGCACCCCGGTCATCTGCGTGGTGCCCTCGCCGGTCGGCCGGGGCATGCTGCACGACAAGGTCGTCTCCAACATCCAGGAGGTCCGGGCGCGCGGTGCGCGGACCATCGTGATCGCGGAGGAGGGCGACGAGGCGGTCGTCCGGTATGCCGACCACCTCATCTACGTGCCGCGTACGCCGACGCTGCTGGCCCCGCTCGTCACCACGGTGCCGTTGCAGGTGCTGGCCGCCGAGATCGCCGCCGCCCGTGGACACGACGTGGACCAGCCCCGCAACCTGGCCAAGTCGGTCACCGTCGAGTAGGCCCCTCAACGACCTGGCCCAGCACGACCCGGGCCATCCCGTCCAGCGCGGGATTGCCCGGGTCCCAGTAACCGGTGTGGCCTCCTCGCCCACTGCCGAAGACCCGACCGCCGAACCCGGGATCCGACGGGTCGTGACCGAACCACAGCTCGTGGCCGGTCCGGTCGGGCCAGGCCAGCGCGGCGGCCAGCGGAGCCGCGCCGGACAGCGCACGTCGGCCCATCTCGTCCACCGGAAGGGCCCCGCGGATCACGTCGTCGGGAGCGCTGCTCGCCCAGACCTCCCGGGCGGGCACGCCCAGCTCGGCGGCGTGCGACGCACCGACCCCTGGGGAACCGACAAAGACCAGAGCGTCGGCGGCCAGCCCGTGCTCCCGGGCGGCCATGCCCACCACCAGTGACCCGTAGCTGTGCCCGAGCACGGTCTGCCGGGCCGGTGGCCCCTCGTGGGTGGCCCGCAGCCCCTCCTGGAAGCGGTGCAGCGCCGGGCCGGCATCGCGTGCCAGACCTGCGAAAGCCGCGTCGGTCACGAAATCCGGGGCGTCGTAGTCCAACCAGAGCACCGCCGCGCTGCGTTCGGTCGGGGCGAGCGTGGTGCACCGGTCCAGCACCCGCGCCGCCCTGCCCAGCTCACCGGGGGCGTCGTCCAGCCCGGAACCCATCCCCGGCACGTAGGTGAGCACCCGGTCGGCCTGGTCCGGGTCGCCGAGCGCCAGCACCACCCGACCCTCACCGGCCGTATCCAGCCCCAGCAGGTATGCCCGCGGCTCCCCACCGCCCGCCAGTCGTCCGCCCAGCGTGTCCAGACCGGCCAACCGCTCAGCCAGCCCGCGCAGCCGGACCGACGCGAGCGCCCCCGGCGGCACCCGGGTCAGCAACCGCCGCCGCTCGGCCAGCAGCTCCTCCCGCCAGACCCCGAGCCGCAGCCGGTTGGCCTGGTCGCGGGCGGCCACCGGCACCCCGTCCAATCGGCCGACAAGCGCCGGCTCGTGCCCGATCAGCCACCGTCGCTGCGCCGGTGTCAGACCCGCCCACCAGGCGCGGACCAGGGTCGGCGCCGCACCGGGGGCCGGCCGGTCCGGCGGTGGCGGGGAGGCCCAGCCGGTGCCGGCGGCCCGAGCCAGCTCGTCCAACCGGTCGGCGGCGGCCCGGTCCGCGGCACCGGCCTCGTCGAGCGCGTCCCGCAGGTCTGCCGCCACCCGGGCCGCAGCCACGCCGGCCCGCTCGGTCGGCCGGGCCCGGGCGGGATCGACGTGCACCCCACCCGAGCGGTCCACCAGCAGGCCGGCCGCGTCCGCCAGGGCGACCGCATCGGCGAGCCGTGCCTTCGCCACGGTCAGCCGGCCGCCCAACTCGGCCAGCACCTGGTCGACCTCGATCAACACGGGTGCGACCGACGTCAGCTCGTCACGAAGACCGACGAGCCGGGCGTCCGCCGCCGTGGCCGCCGCGCCCGACCAACCGCCCCGCAAGCGCCCGTCCGCCGTACGCAGCTCACCGACGCGTCGGTCGACCAGCCCGGTCAACCCCGCCCAGGCCGTCCCGGTGGCCCGCCACCCGCTCGGATCGGCTGCCCACAGGTGTCGGTAGGCGACGCTGCTCACCGGTGCAGGGTGGCGAACCGGTCGGCCGCCCGGTCGTCGACCGACTCGTACGCCTCGGCCGCGGCCCGCACCCCGGCGGAGGCCGCCGTGACCCGAGCACCCACCAGGCACAACCAGGAGTGCACGGCTGCCTCCACCCCGGCCAGGGCCGCGCCGGCTCGCCACTCGGGTGCCGTCACCAGCAACCCGGGCACCCCCGCGAGGCCCAGTGCCAGCCGGTGCGCCCCGTCGTCGAGCACCACGGCGACCGCGCGCAGCTCCTCCGGCCGGACGACGAACGGCTTATCGGTCATGACCACACCCCCACCGACGATCGGGATCGACGCGCTGACGCTAGGCGCGTACCGGAGGTCGTCGAGTGCCCTGTGGACAGCCGGCGTTGAGGCGTACCCCGGCCTGTCCACAGGCGTTGCCCACCGCGGGCCCGACGGCTAATGTGCGGCCCCGGCCGCCGGTAGGGTGAAGTGGTGATCGTCGCTGTCGGCATCGACGTCGTCCTGGTCGACCGGTTCGCCCGGGCCCTGGCACGGACGCCGCTGCTCGCCGACCGGCTCTTCACCACTGCCGAGCGACACACCCGCGCCGGTGCCCCGCGATCACCGGAGTCCCTTGCCGCCCGCTTCGCCGCCAAGGAGGCCGTGGCCAAGGCGCTCGGCGCTCCGGCCGGGCTGAGCTGGCACGACTGCGAGATCGTGCCCGACCCGGACGGCCGCCCCTGGCTCGCCGTCTCCGGCACGGTCGCGGCGGCGGCCGACGCGCGTGGGGTCAACCGCTGGCATCTCTCGTTGTCGCACGACGGGGGGATCGCGTCGGCGATGGTGGTCGCGGAACGGTGACGTCGGCTGGGCGGGCCGACCCGGTCCACCCGCGAACGAATGGGACACGGTGGCATGAGATCGGTGTGGCGGGTGGCCGACGTACGGGCGGCCGAGGCAGGGCTGATGGGCACGCTGCCGGACGGGACGCTGATGCAGCGGGCCGCCGCCGGGCTGGCCCGCCGGGCCGCGCTGCTGCTCGCCGAGCGGGGCGGGGTCTACGGCGCCCGGGTGCTGCTGCTGGTCGGTTCCGGTGACAACGGTAGCGACGCCCTGTACGCGGGGGAGCGGCTGGCCCGCCGGGGAGTCCAGGTGTCCGCCCTGCTGCTCACCCCCGGGCGTGCGCACGCCGCCGGGCTGGCCGCCCTGCGAGCGGCCGGTGGCCGGCTGGTGCCGCAGCCGGCCGGCCCGGTCGACCTGGTCCTGGACGGCATCGTCGGCATCGGCGGCACCGGTGGGCTGCGGGCGAGTGCGGACGAGGTGGTCCAACGCCTCGGCGAGCTGCGTGGGCGCGACGGCGAGCGCGCCACCATCCTGGCGGTGGACGTGCCGAGCGGGGTCGCGGTGGACACCGGCCACGTGCCGCTGTCCGCGTCCGGCCGACCGACAGCGGTCCGCGCCGACGTGACGGTGGCGTTCGGCGCTCTCAAGCCCGCACTGGTGGTCGGGCCGGCAGCCGCCCTGGCCGGGCAGGTGGAGTTGGTCGACATCGGGCTGCGCCCGTGGCTGCGAGGCTCTCCGGCGCTGCGGGTCACCGAGTGGTCCGACCTGGTCGACTGGTGGCCGGAGCTGGGCCCGGCGTCGGAGAAGTACAGCCGGGGCGTGGTGGGGGTGTCGACCGGCTCGGCGACCTACCCGGGCGCGGCGGTGCTCTCCGTCGGCGGCGCTCTGGCCGGGCCGACGGGCCTGGTCCGCTATGCCGGCGGTGCCCGGTCCGAGGTTCTGCACCAGCACCCCTCGGTGATCGCCAGTGGGCGGGTCGCCGACGCGGGCCGGGTGCAGGCCTGGGTCTGCGGCTCCGGCCTGGGCACCGGAGAGGACGCGGCGGCAGAGCTGCGCGCCGTGCTGGCCTCCCCGGTGCCGGTGGTGCTCGACGCCGACGCGTTGACCCTGCTGGTGGACGGCTCACTCGCCGACCGGCTGCGCGGGCGGGACGCGCCGATCGTGGTCACCCCGCACGACCGGGAGTTCACCCGGCTGTGCGGGGAGGAGCCCGGCGCCGACCGCGTCGGCTCCGCACTGCGGCTGGCCGCCTGGATGAACGCGGTGGTGCTGCTCAAGGGGGACCGCACGGTGATCGGCACGCCGGACGGCCGGGCGTACGTCAACCCGACCGGCACTCCGGCGCTGGCCACCGGCGGCACGGGTGACGTGCTGGCCGGGCTGCTCGGCTCGTTGCTGGCGGCCGGGGTGCCCGCCGATCGGGCCGCTGCCTCGGCCGCGTACCTGCACGGGCTCGCCGGCCGGGAGGCGGCCCGGGGTGGGCCGGTGACCGCGCCCGACGTGGTCACCGCACTTCGCCCGGTTGTCGCCCGGCTGGGCTGATCGGCCCGTTCCGGCCGGGTCGTCGTCCGGGGGCGTGCGTCGCCGCCCCCGGTGATCACGGCGGAAAGTAGGCTGGGCGTATGTGGCAGGCCGAGGTACGCGTCGATCTTGACGCGATCCGCGAGAACGTGAGCAGGCTCCGCTCCGGCACCAGCGCCGAGCTGATGGCGGTGGTGAAGGGCGACGGGTACGGCCATGGCATGCTTCCGGCCGCCCGCGCCGC
This sequence comes from Micromonospora sp. C81, assembly GCF_018070425.1. Lineage (NCBI taxonomy): Bacteria > Bacillati > Actinomycetota > Actinomycetes > Micromonosporales > Micromonosporaceae > Micromonospora > Micromonospora sp. C81. Next base: position 18,912 of record NZ_JAGPXS010000027.1, on the reverse strand, counting down.
GCTCGACGCCGGCGCGGACTGGCTCGGTGTCTGCACCCTCGACGAGGCGCTCACCCTGCGCCGGGCCGGAGTGACAGTGCCGGTGCTGGCCTGGCTGCTCGCGCCGGGGTTGCCGCTGCACGAGGGGGTCACCGCCGGGGTGGACCTGGGCGCGGCCAGCCTTCCGCAGCTGGACGAGATGATCGAGGCGAGCCGGCTCGCCGGGCGCCCCGCCCGCCTGCACCTGAAGATCGACACCGGGCTGTCGCGGGGCGGGGCGACCGTCGCCGACTGGCCGGCGCTGCTGGACGCCGCCGCGAAGGCGCAGGCCGACGGCCTGGTCGAGGTGGTCGGCGTGTGGAGCCACTTCGTGTACGCGGACAGCCCCGGCCACCCCACCACCGATCGCCAACTGGCCGTCTTCCATGAGGGGCTGGCCATGGTCGAGCGGGCCGGGCTGCGCCCGCGCTGGCGGCACCTCGCCAACTCGGCGGCCACCCTGACCCGCCCGGACACCCACTTCGACCTGGTTCGCCCCGGCCTTGCCATCTACGGGCTCTCCCCGGTGGCCGGCGAGACGTACGGGCTGCGGCCGGCGATGACCGCACGCGCCCGGGTGATGCTCACGAAGCGGGTGCCCGCCGGCACCGGCGTCTCCTACGGGCACGCCTACACCACCGAGGCGGACGCGAACCTGGCCGTGGTGCCGCTCGGGTACGCCGACGGGGTTCCCCGGCACGCGTCCAACACCGGCCCGGTCCAGCTTGCCGGCGCACGGCGGACGATCTCGGGACGGGTCTGCATGGACCAGTTCGTGATCGACTGCGGGGACGACCCGGTGGCCGACGGCGACGTGGCGACCCTGTTCGGCAGTGGTGCCGACGGTGAGCCGACCGCCGACGACTGGGCCGAGGCGGTCGGCACGATCAACTACGAGATCGTCACCCGGTTCGGCAGCACACGCGTGCCTCGGATCTATGACGGCGAGCGACCATGAGCTACCGCATTCCGCGTCCGCGGACCGCGGCGGGCCGGGTCGCGGGGATCCTCGGGGCCGCGGTCGGGGTCGCGGCCGCGGGCCTGGCGGCCGGCGTCGCGACCGAGCGCACCCTGGTCCGCCGGCTCAAGGCAGACCCGGCCGACCGCTACGCGCACGAGGCGTTCGGCGAGCAGCGGTACGACGAGGCGTTCCGTCTGGAGCTGCCGGACGGCACGGACATCCACGTCGAGGTGGTCGAGCCGACCAGGCCGGTGCCGGGGCATCCGACGGTGGTGCTGGTGCACGGCTTCTGCCTGGACATGGGGACGTTCCACTTCCAGCGTCAGATGCTCGCGGCCCGGGGTGACTACCGGGTCGTGGCGTACGACCAGCCCGGTCACGGTCGGTCCGGCCGGTTGGAGACCGGGGAGTACGACCTCGCGGTGCTCGGCCGGACGCTGCGCCAGGTGATCGACCGCACCGCCCCGGACGGGCCGCTGGTGCTGGTCGGTCACTCGATGGGCGGCATGACCATCATGGCGTTCGCCGAGTTGTTCCCGGAGCTGTTCGGTGACCGGGTGGTGGGCACGGTCCTGATGGCCACCTCGGGCGGGCTCATCGCCGAGACCAAGCTGGTCGCGCCCGCGCTGCTCGGCCGGGTCGGCGGCCCGGTGCTGTACATGGTCAGCAACGCCACCCGGTACGGCGGGCCGGTGATCGACAAGGCCCGCAAGTCGACGTCGAACGTGGCCTGGCTGCTGACCCGCAAGTACGGCTTCGGCACCCGCAAACCCAGCCCGTCTCTGGTGTCCTACGTGGAGACGATGAACTCCCGGACATCGGCCGACACGGTGACCCGCTACCTGCGGACCCTGGCCACCCACTCGCGCTTCCCGGCTCTCGCGGCGTTGGCCGCGACGCCGGTGCTGGTGGTGGTCGGCGACAAGGACATGATCACTCCGGTGACCCACTCGGAGGAGATCGTCCGGCGGCTGCCGCACGCCGAGTTCGTCAAGATCAAAGACAGTGGACACGTGGTGATGCTGGAGCACGCCGACGAGGTCAACGCCGCGCTCGCGCGGTTCCTCGAATCACTCGCAGAGCCGGAGGAACGGTGAGTCACGTCGTCAAGCTGCCGACCGTCGAGGACACCCGGGAGTTCGGCCGACGCCTGGCCGGGCTGCTGCGCGCCGGCGACCTGGTGCTGCTGACCGGCCCGCTGGGCGCCGGCAAGACCGCGCTCACCCAGGGCGTCGGCGCCGGGCTCGGTGTACTCGGCGACATCACCTCGCCGACGTTCGTGATCGCCCGGGTGCACCGCCCCGATCCGGCCCGGGGTGGCCGGGTCGCCCTGGTGCACGCCGACGCGTACCGGCTGGGCGCCGCCACCGACCCCCGCGCCGAGATCGACGACCTGGACCTCGACGCATCGGTCGAGGACTCGGTGACCGTGGTGGAGTGGGGTGAAGGCCTGGTGGAGCAGTTGGTCGACGCGCACCTGCGGGTCCGGATCGACCGCCGCGACGACGACACCCGCATCGTCGAGCTGGACCCGATCGGTGGCGACTGGGCCGGTCGGCTCGCCGACCTGGGCTAGGGCGGCCGCTGTCGTACCCGATGCCTAGAGTGCGGGGGACCGACCCGCGCTGTGTGAGAGGTTCCTGATGCCCGACGACGCCCCCGCCCTGGATCTGCTGGCCCTGCTGCCGGAGCAGTGGCGTGCCGTGCTCACCCCACACCTGGATGCGGCGCGCACCGCCGCGCTGGCCGAGTTCGTCGCTCGGGAATACGCGACGCACACCGTCTTCCCTCCCCTGGAGGACCTGTTCTCGGCCTACCGGCTCTGCCCGCCGCAGGGCACCCGGGTGCTGATCCTCGGGCAGGACCCCTACCACCGGGCCGGGCAGGCACACGGGTTGAGCTTCAGCGTCCGCGACGGTGTGACGGTGCCGCCGTCGTTGCGCAACGTCTTCAAGGAGTTGGGCGAGGACGTCGGCGTTCCCAAGCCGCGCAGCGGCAACCTCGACGGGTGGGCCGCCCAGGGCGTGCTGCTGCTCAACGCGGTGCTGACCGTCCGTCAGGCCACCCCGGGCTCGCACGCCAACGCCGGCTGGGAGGAGTTCACCGACGCCACCATCCGGGCACTGGACGCCTCGCCGGACCGGGTGGTCTTCCTGCTCTGGGGCGGCTACGCCCGCAAGAAGGCGGCCCTGGTCACCAACCCGCAGCACGTCGTGCTGGAGGCCGGCCACCCCAGCCCGATGAACCCGCGTGGCTTCCTCGGCAGCCGCCCGTTCAGCGCGGCCAACAAGGCGCTCGCCGACGCCGGCCTGCCCACCATCGACTGGGAGCGCACCGCCGGCTGACCTCGGCGGCTCGCGGCTCCCGGTCACCGCCCTGCTGTTGGCGTGGCCGGCGGGTGGCTCAGCTTCCGCTGGCCAGCTGCCGGTCACGGTAGCGGCGCAACAGCTCGCCGGCGCGCGGCTCGGCCAGCTCCAATTCGACGAGCGGCACCACCTGGTAACCCCGACCGCCGTGGCGCACCTCGATCGTCTCGGGCAGCTCGTCGCACATCGTGGCCCTGATCTCGCCGTACCGGGTCGACCAACGGTGCTCGCCCGGCTCCTCGGGCTCCAGCCACACACCGCCGAACTCGCCCCAGCGAGCGTTCCACCGCTGCCCGTAGTTCCTTTCCAGCCAACGGGTCAACACCTTCGAGTCCTGCCACCGCACGGCGATCTCCAGCGCGTCCACCGGCACCGGCGCACCCTGCAACAGGGCAGCCGTGCTCCCGGTGAGCACCTGCGGGAGATCGCTGAGCCGGTCCAGCAGCCGATCCAGGCCCAGTTCGTCGATCCGCTCCGCGAGCGGCCGAGCAACCAGGTCTTCCATCCGGGCGTCAAGGTGCGCGTCCAGCGGCTCCACCCCGACGGCCAGCTGCACATCCATCGCAGCGAGCATCCGTTCCAGCACCGGGATGGTCGGCGCACGCTCGCCACGTTCGATCCTGGCCACGGCAGCCTGGCTGACCCCGGCCAGCGCGGCCAACTGACGCTGGCTCAGCTCGCGCAGGTGTCGTTGCTGCCGCACGGTAGCGCCGAGAAGGGTGACAAGGCGAGTGGATGGCATCCCCGCATGGTGGACCAGGGCCAGATGCCGGCGATACCTCTGCGGCATATTGACGACTCGCCGCTGATCCGGCCCAGGACCGCCGCGGTCGATGGCCTGGCGGCTGGCGGCGGGCCTCATCCCAGTGAGCGTGATGCCTGTGAGTCATCAAGATGACTCACAGGCATCACGCTCAAAAGGAAATGTGGCGTCGTCGCACCCGGCCGCGTCGCTCCCCGGCCGCTTCGCCGCCCGGCGGGGTTGCGGGGTGCGGGTGGGCGGGGCGTCCCGAGGACCGCGGCGGGCCCGGGCGGGCCTGGGGGGTGGTGGCGGGGCAGGGCGTGACCGGGGGCGGTGGCGGGGCGGCTAGGCTGGCTAACCGTGCTCGTACTCGTGGTGGACAGCTCGACCCCTGCGGTGACCGCAGCGCTGGTGGAGGTCTCGGCGGACGGTGTCGTGTCCCGGGCGCACCGGTGCACGGTCGATGCCCGCGCGCACGGCGAACTGCTCGCTCCCCAGGTGGATGCGGTCCTCGCCGACGCCGACGCGCGCCCACGTGACCTGAGCGCCATCGTCGCCGGGCTCGGCCCGGGTCCGTTCACCGGGCTGCGGGTCGGCCTGGTCACCGCCGCGACGATGGGTCAGGTGCTCGGCATCCCCACGTACGGCGTCTGCTCGCTGGACGCCATCGGCTACCCGGCGGCGTCCGGCGAGCCGGTGCTGGCCGCCAGCGATGCCCGGCGCAAGGAGCTCTACTGGGCCGTCTACGACGGTGCGGGCCAGCGGATCGTCGGGCCTGAGGTGTCCACGCCGTCGGTGGCCGCCGCGCGCGCCCGGGAGTTGGGCGCGACGATCGCGGTCGGGGACGGGGCACACCGGTACGCCGAGATCCTGGACCTGCCCGTGCGGGTCGAGCCCAGGTACCCGGACGCCACCGTGCTGGCGCTGCTCGCGGCCGAGCGGATCCGGGCGGGAGCGTCCAGCGAGCGACTCACCCCGCTCTACCTGCGCCGTCCCGACGCGGTGGCGGCTGTCGGCCGCAAACCGGTCCTGCCATGACAGCGGTACGGCTCGTCCCGTTCCGCTGGTGGCACATCGACGACGTGCTGCCGATCGAGGCGGACCTCTTCGGCGCCGAGCAGTGGTCGCCGGCCATGTTCTGGAACGAGCTGGCAAACGGGCACCACTACCGGGTCGCCGTCGACGGGGATGGCGCGGTGCTCGGTTACGCCGGTCTCGCCGGGGCTCCTCCGGACGAAGTGTGGGTGCAGAACATCGCCGTGCGCCGGGACGCCCAGCGGCGGGGCGTGGGCCGCGTCCTGCTGGAGGAACTGCTCGCCGAGGCGGCCCGGCGGGACGCCCGCAGCACCCTGTTGGAGGTCGCCGTGGACAACGCCGCCGCCCAGCGGCTCTACGCAACGTACGGGTTCGAGCCGATCGGGGTGCGGCGCGGCTACTACCAACCGAGCAACACCGACGCGCTGGTCATGCGGCGCGACGCCGAGCCGACCGGGGACGGACCACACGACCATGGCTGACGAACCGCTGATCCTGGGTATCGAGACCTCCTGCGACGAGACCGGCGTCGGCATCGTGCGGGGGCACACCCTGCTGGCCGACGCACTCGCCTCCAGTGTCGAGGAGCACGCCCGATTCGGGGGTGTGGTGCCCGAGGTGGCCAGCCGGGCACACCTGGAGGCCATCGTGCCCACCATGGACCGGGCCCTGACCGAGGCCGGCGTCACCCTGGCCGACATCGACGCGATCGCGGTCACCTCCGGGCCTGGTCTGGCCGGTGCGCTGCTGGTCGGTGTCGCCGCCGCCAAGGGGTACGCGCTCGCCGCCGAGAAGCCCGTGTACGGCGTGAACCATCTTGCCGCCCACGTCGCGGTGGACACCCTTGAGCACGGCCCACTGCCCGAACCCGCCATCGCGCTGCTGGTGTCCGGCGGTCACTCGTCCCTGCTGCTCGTCGACGACCTGGCCCGGGGCGTCACCCCGCTGGGCGCCACCATCGACGACGCCGCTGGTGAGGCGTTCGACAAGGTCGCCCGGCTGCTCGGGTTGCCGTTCCCGGGCGGCCCGCCGATCGACCGGGAGGCCCGGGCCGGCGACGCCGCCGCGATCGCCTTCCCACGCGGCCTGACCGCCGCCAAGGATCTCGCCGCCCACCGGTACGACTTCTCGTTCTCCGGCCTGAAGACGGCGGTGGCCCGGTGGGTCGAGGCGCGTCAGCGTGCCGGTGAGCCGGTGCCGGTGGCCGACGTGTCCGCGTCCTTCCAGGAGGCGGTCTGTGACGTCCTGACCAGCAAGGCACTCGCCGCCTGCCGCGCTCAGGGCATCGACACCCTGGTGATCGGCGGGGGAGTGGCGGCGAACTCGCGGCTGCGGGCGATGGCCGAGCAGCGGGCCGAGAAGTACGGCATCCGGGTCCGGGTACCCCGGCCGAAGCTCTGCACCGACAACGGTGCGATGGTGGCCGCGCTCGGTTCGCACCTGGTCGCCGCTGGGGTCGCGCCGAGCCGACTGGACCTGCCTGCCGATTCGGCACTGCCGTTGACCACGGTCAGCGTGTGACGGGGGCGGCGGACATGATCGTGCGGATGTGGGAGGCGCGCGCCGAGGCGTACGGCGTCGCCGACCTGATCACCTGGGTGTGCGACATCGCCCTGCCCGAGTTGGAGCACGACCCGCTGCATGTCTCCAGCGAGGTCTTCTCCTCCACCGACCATCGCGTGGTGGTCATCTCCAAGTGGCGCAGCAACCCGCGACCGCTGCCCGATCCGCCTGCCCTGCTGGTGGCCCGCGCTCCGCACTCCTGGGATTTCACCCAGGTCGACCGCTGACGCGAGCCACCAACGAGGTCATCGCCGACGGTCAGCTGCGGCGCAGCATCCGGTAGGTGGCGATTCCACCGGTGCCCAGGGCGGCGAGGAAGACCAGCCAGACGACTGTGCTGCTGACCCCGACCTGCGGGCCGGCGTTGGCCGCCGCGGCGGCCAACAGGCCGTCGTCACCGGGGGCGGGCAGCGCCGCCGGGGGCAGCTCCGGCCAGCGGACCAGGCCCGTGCTCTCCAGCATCTGCATGTGGTGCATGACGAAGCCGTTGGAGTCGTCGCAGAGCTTGCGGACGGTGGCGTCCCGGGTGCTGGCGCGGACCGCGCCGATCACCGGGAAGATCTTGCCGTGGGCGACCCGGAGCCGGGTGACGAAGATCTGGTCGAAGCGGGCGCCGGAGGCCTTCTGCATCTCCGCCAGCCAGCCCTTCTGCTCGGCGGTCGGCTCGCTGGGGATCGTCGCGCCCAACTTGTTGGCTGCCTCGACCACGAGCTCGTCGAGCTTCTGGTGCTCGCTCGCGATGCCGGCGCCGATCTCCCGCACCTTGGCCGACTGCCCCTTCTCGGCGGCCATCTGACCGGCTGGCATCTCCCACAGCCCGGCCAGCCGTACCCCGTTGAGCAGTGTCATGTCGGCGGCGTTGAGCTGCTGCCCGCCGCCGGCGGGCGCGGCCATGGCCACGCCGGGCAGGACACCGATCCCCGCGACGATCGCGATGAGCAGCATCGCCGCTCGGTGGGTCCGGTTGCCCAGCCGGCGATGGGCGGATCTGAGCGGTGCCATGTCTGTGGTGCCTCCTCGGTCCGGACCGAAACGCGTCTGGACCGGACAGCCACACGCTCCCGGCTGCCCGTCCGCCCACTGATACGGACTGATCGCGCGATCAGTTCACCGTTTGGCGACGTGGATCAGCGGGTGATGGCGAGGAAGCCGCCGAGCAGCAGCAGGGTGAGCGCCGCGGCGGCGAAGAGCATCAGCAGCTCGCGGTGCCCGTGCCCGGCGGTGTCGCGGTCGCCGGGCGGGTCGGACAGTGCCGGCAGATCGCGAGTCAGCGCGGCCAGGTCACCGAGGGTGCGTGCCGTCCACACTGCACCCGCCCGATCGGAAAACTCGTCGAGGGTCAGCCGGCCCGCCGCGGTGTGCCGGTGCAGCTCGGCGACCACCCGGTTGCGGTCGTCGTCGGAGGCGCGCAGCTCGACATCCACGCCGGACAGCGTACGCGGATCAGCCCACGTCGAGGGGGTCCGCGAGGAGTCGTTCGAAGGCCAACTCGGCGGCCCCGATCAGGGGGGCGTCCGCGCCCAGCTTGGGCGTGCGCAGCCGGACGTGCTCCAGGCAGGCTCCGAGCGCGTTGGAGTTGAGCCGGCTGCGGATCTGGGCCGCCGCCGCGAGGTAGAGGTCGCGCATGGTGCCGCCGAAGATGACCATTTCGGGGTTGAAGATGTTCACCAGGTTGGCGACGCCGAAGCCGAGCCAGTCGCCGGCCTGGCGGACCGCCGTCTGGGCCCGGGCGTCGCCCCGGTCGGCGGCGTCGAAGACCGCCAGCAGGGCGTCGCGACCCCGGGCATCGGAACGTCCGGCAGCGCGCAGCAGACCGTGCTCGCCGATCTCGGTCTCCCAGCAACCCCGGGAGCCGCACTCACAGGGCCGGCCGTCGCGGACCACCTTCATGTGGCCGACCTCGCCGCCGTACCCACCGTGCCCGGTCAGCCGACGTCCACCGGCGATGATGCCGGCACCCACGCCGACGTCTCCGTACAGGTAGAGGACGTTGTCGCAACCGGCCGCAACACCCCGCGCGTGCTCGGCGAACGCGGCGACGTCGGCCACGTTGCCCACCGTGACCGGTACGTCGATGCCCAACTCGTCGGCGAGGGCCGAGCCGATCGGCTCGTCCACCCAGCCGGTGGTGGGGCCGAGCCGGACCAGGCCGTCGTCCCGGCGGACCATGCCGCAGACCGCGACGCCGGCGCCGACGCAGATCGCGTCGGCCGGCACCAGCTGCTGCATCTCCTTGACCGCGCCGGCCAGCAGCGGCGCGGCCTCCGCGGCCAGCAGCCCGCGTGGTCTGTCCAGGTCGCGGCGGTCCAGGACCGCCCCGCCCAACCCGATCCGGGCCGCGCGCAGTCGGTCCACCTCCACCGAGTACGCGTACGCGTAGACCCGGGCCGACTCGGGCCGGACGACAAGTGACGGTCGCCCGGCCCGGCCGGTCTCCTTCGGCGCGCCTTCGCTGACCAGCCCCACCGCGGACAGGTCGGCGGTGAGCGCGCCGATGGTGCTGCGGTTGAGGCCGAGCGTGGTGGTCAGTTCCGCGCGTGTGGTCGCCCCGTGGACGTGCACATGCCTCAGCAGAGCCCCGAGGTTCTGCCGTCGGACGTCGTCCTGGCTCGGTCCTGGGCGCATCGTGGTGCTACCTCCCGCGCGGTCAGCGGGTGCCGGTGGCTGCCGCGCGGCGGCGGGAGAGCGCGTCGACGCTGGCGGCGAGCAGCAGTACGACACCGGTGACCACGTACTTGACTCCCGCGGTGTACCCCATCAGGCCCATTCCGTTCTCGATGACCGCGACCACCGCGCCGCCGAGCACGGCGTCGAAGACGCGGCCCTTGCCACCGAACAGGCTGGTGCCGCCGATCACCGCTGCGCCCACCGCGTAGAGCAGTACGTTACTGCCCCCGGTGTTCGGGTCGACCGAGTTGGCCCGGCTGGCCGCCACGATGCCACCAATGGCGGCCATGGACGAGCAGATCACGAAGACGGAGATCCGGATCCGGTCCACTCCGATGCCGGCCCGGCGGGCCGCTTCCCGGTTGCCGCCCACGGCGTAGATGTGCCGGCCGTAGCTGGTGCGCTGCAGCACGAAGGTCCAGATGACCAGCAGCACCGCGATGATCGGCACCACGATCGGCACACCCTTGAGCGAGACGATGAGGACGTTGCGGCTGCGCTCCAGGTTGAGCACGTACACAGCGGTGCCGAGGATGACGGCGAGCCCGGCGATCCGCAGCGCCACCACCGCGATCGGGTCGGTGATCAGACCACGTGCCGCCCGGTTGCGGTGGCGCAGCAGTTGCACCGCCGCGTAGCCGACGACCGCGAGGGCGGTCAGCGCCCAGCCCAACGTGGGGCCGAGGTTGCGGTTGGCGATGGCGACCAGCACGTCGTCGCGGACGGAGATGTTGGTGCCATCCTTGACGAGCAGCAGCACGACGCCCTGGAAGGCGAGGAAGCCGGCGAGGGTGACCACGAAGGACGGAATACCGATCTTCGCGACGAGCAGGCCGAGCGTGGTGCCGATGACCACACCGGTGGCGACCGCGGCGAGCACCGCGACCCACCAGGGGTAGCCGAGCACGGTGACCACATTGGCCAGCACCGCCGCGCAGACGCCGCTGGCGAAGCCGGCGGAGAGGTCGATCTCGCCGAGCAGCAGCACGAAGACCAGGCCCATCGCGATCAGCGTGACCGCCGCGCCCTGGGTGAAGAGGTTGGCGAAGTTGCCGGCCGACAGGAACGACGACGGCCGCATGATCGCGAAGACGGTGCAGAGCACGATCAGGCCGAGCACGGCCGGCAATGCGCCAACGTCGCCACCGCGTACCCGACTCAGGTAGTTGCGGACGTGGCCCCCGACGGTCGGCGTCGGTGTGACGGCCGCCGGGCCGTCCTTCCGCACGGCGGTGGTGGTCATCGGACGCCTCCTGAGATCGAGTCGGCCGCCTGCGGGCCGTCGCCGTTGCTGCCCGGGTCGGTGGCGAGGCCGAGCCCGCCCGAGCGCCCGGCGGTGATCAGCTCGACCACCTGGGCGTGGGTGATGTCGGTGGTCTTCACCTGGGCGACCATCTGGCCGAGGTACAGCGCGGCGATCCGGTCGGAGACGGCGAAGACATCGTTCATGTTGTGCGAGATGAGCACCACGGCCAGGCCGTTGTCGGCGAGGCGGCGGACCAGTTCGAGCACCTGCGCGGTCTGTGCCACGCCGAGCGCCGCGGTCGGCTCGTCCAGGATGACCAGCTTGCTGTTCCACAGCACCGCCTTGGCGATCGCCACGGTCTGGCGCTGGCCGCCGGAGAGGCTGGACACGTGCTGGCGCAGCGACGTGACGGTGCGGATGGAGAGCCCTGCCAGGGTCTCGGCGGCGAGTTGTTCCATGGTCGGCTCGTCCAGGACGATGCCGCTGCGCCTCTCCCGACCGAGGAACATGTTCTGCACGATGTCCAGGTTGTCGCAGAGCGCGAGGTCCTGGTAGACGACCTCGATGCCGAGCGTGGCGGCGTCGCGGGGGCTGCCGATGTGCACCGGTTCACCGTTGAACAGGAACTCTCCGGCGTCGGTGGGGTGGATGCCGCTGATGCACTTCACCAGGGTCGACTTGCCGGCGCCGTTGTCGCCGACCAGTGCGGTCACCTCGCCCGGGTGGACGGTCAGGGCGACGTCGCGGAGCACCTGGACGGGACCGAAGCTCTTGTCGATCCCGCGGAGTTCCAGCAGGGGGGTCGCGGACACGGGGTCTCCTTCTCAAGGGAGGGTCGGGGCCCGTCCGGCGGGCGCCGCCCGGCACGGGAGGGTGCTCCCGTGCCGGGCGGCGGTGGTCGTTCCGGCGGGTACTGCGGCGTCGGTCAGCTGATGCCGGCTTCGGCGCAGAACTTGGCGTACGCCGCGGTGCAGACCTGCTCCTTGGTCGCGTAGCCGTCGGCGATGACGTCCTTGACGTTGTCCTTGTAGATGGCCTTCGGGGTGAGCAGCACCGAGGGGACGTCGCGGTCACCGTCCTTCACCGACTGGCCGGTGTCCTTCTTCTCGCCCTTGGCCAGCGCGATGGCCAGGTCCGCGGCGGCCTTGGCCTCTTCCCGGACTGCCTTGTAGACGGTCATGCACTGGTCACCGGCGAGGATGTTCTGCAGGCCCTCCACGCTGGCGTCCTGCCCGGTCACCGGCACCTTGCCGTTGATCTTGTTCTTCTTCAGGATCGAGATGGCGGCGTTGCCGAGAGTGTCGTTGGCGGCCAGCACGCCGTCGATCTTGCCCTTGGTCGCGGTGAGCTGCTGCTCGAAGATGGTCGCGGCGGTGGGGCCGTCCCAGCCCGGCACGGCGTCGTCCGGGCCCTTGGTGTATTCCTTGGAGTCGAACTTCGGCTTGAGCACCGAGTCGTATCCGGCCTTGAACAGGGTGGCGTTGTTGTCGGTGGGGGAGCCGTTCAGGTATGCCACGACCGGGTTCTTGGCGTTCTTCTCGGTCAGGCACTTCGCCAGACCCTCGCCCTGGAGCTTGCCGACGGACTCGTTGTCGAAGCTGACGTAGTACTGGGCGGAGCCGCCGAGGGTGAGCCGGTCGTAGTCGATGGTGGCGACGCCCTGCGACTTGGCCTTGTCGAGCACGGCCTTGCCGGTGCCGGAGTCCAGGTTGACGATCATCAGGGCGGTGACGCCGCTGGTGATCATCTGGTCGGCGATGGTCTGGAAGGCGGCCTTGTCGTTCTGGGCGTTCTGAATGTCGGACTGGACGCCGGCGGCCTTGAACGCCTCCTCCAGGAAGCGGCGGTCCGCCGTCTCCCAGCGGGGGGAGGACTTGCTGTCCGGAAGGATCACGCCGATCTTGGGGGTCTTTTTGGAGTCGGTCGAGCCGGTGCCGGAGTCGTCGCTACAGGCGGTCAAGCCGCCGGTCGCGAGCAGGCCCACGGCGGCGATGGTGAGGATCCCCTTACGCATGTGCAGGGTCCTTTCGGAGGTGGGGGAGGTGTTGTTTTGTTGTGTCCGGCAACGTATTTCGCGTCACACCGGCTCCACAAGACCGCGCAGGTGCCTAGTTTGTTGGGAGCGATAACAATTCAGCAACGCGACTGTTACTCCGCGGGTATCCCACCGGGGAGTCGACGTAACGAAGGTCGTCAGTGGGTCTGCAACGGCGCGGTGCGGGCGTCGGTCAGCGCCACCAGATCCGCCGCGGCCAGTTCGAGTTGCAGACCGCGCCGACCAGCCGAGACGTAGATCGTCGGGAATGCCAGCGCGGAGTCGTCCAGCACTGTGGGCAGTCGCTTGCGCTGCCCGAGCGGGCTGATCCCACCGCGTACGTAGCCGGTTGCCCGCTCGGCGACCGCCCGGTCGGCCAGCGCCGCCCGCTTGCCACCGACGGCCGCCGCGAGCGCCTTCAGATCCAACTCGCCGGTGACCGGAACGACCGCCACGGTCAGTGCGCCGTCGACCTCGGTCACCAGCGACTTGAACACGCGCTCCGGTGGCACGCCGAGCGCCACCGCCACCAACGCGCCGTAGTTCGGGGCGTCCGGTGCCACCCGGTACGGATGGGTGCGGTGCGCCACCCCACGCTTGACCACCAGTGCCGTCGCCGGAGTGCCCTGTCCTGCCACACCGGCGACGCTAGTCGACCGGCCTACCGATCAGCACTGTCGGTGCGCCGGCGACCCGGGTGAGCACCAGGCTCGCCGCCTCGTCGCCGGCCAGCCTAAGGTCCCGCCGAAGCTGCTCCGGGGTGAGCGCGGAACCCCGCTTGAGGATCTCCACCCGGCCCACCCGACGATCCCGCAGCAGTGCCCGCAGGCGCTTGAGCGAGAACGGCAGCACGTCGGTGATCTCCAGGCAGCGTGCGTACGGGGTGCGGATCGGCTGGTCGGCGTAGAGGTAGGCGATGCTCGGATCGCCCAGGGTGGCGTCCAGTTCGGTGGCCAGTTCGGCCACGAGGTGCGCGCGCACCACCGCCGGGTCCGGGTCGTACAGGTAGCGACGTGGCGGCCCGACCGGCGCCTCGTCGGCACCCGAGCCGCTGAGCTGGTGGCGGCGTGTCTCGACGCCCCGCTGGCGGTAGAGGGTCGCGCGGCGGGGCACCTCCGCCAGGTCACCACACCAGAGCGCGGCCTCGACCAGGTCGCCATCGACGCCGACCCACTCGGCCTCCGCGCCGGCCGGAATGAGCGCGTGGTCCAGGCCCGGCGCCACCTTCACCACGGTGCGCGGCACCCGCTCGGCCAGCCCGGTCACGAAGTCCCACGGTGGCGAGTAGGCGCGCGGGTCGAAGATCCGTCGCCCGGTGCCGGTGGTGCGGCGGGCCGGGTCGCAGAAGACCCCGTCGACCCGGGAGACGTCGAACGCTGTGGCATCCCCGCACTCGACAGTGAACAGGTCGGCCAGCCCGGCCGCGTCGGCGTTGGCGGCGGCCATCGCGGCGGTCACCGGGTCGGCCTCCACCCCGTACACCCGGATGCCGGCGCGGGCGGCGGCCAGCGCGTCGGCGCCGAGGCCGCATCCGAGGTCGGCCAGGGTGCGCACGCCGGCCGCGTGGAGCCGGGCGGCCCGCCGGTCGGCGACCACCCGGCGGGTGGCCTGCTCCAGCCCCGGGCGGGTGAGGAACATCCCAGCGGCTGCCGGGCCGAACTTGCCGACCGCCCGGTGGCGCAGCTCAGCCTGGGTGAGCGCGGCCGCGGCCAGCGTCGGCGGCACCCCGGCCGCGCGCAGGGCCGACGCCGCAGCCAGTGGATCACCGCCGGCCAGCCCGGCCGCCGCCGTGAGCGCGGCCGACCCCTCAGGGGTACGCAGCGCCGCCAGCTGATCGAGATCCACCCGGTCATTGTCCGGGTAGACCCGGAAATCCGGGCTGGCGGGGCGCGACTCGCTGGCACTCTCCTTGACGGAGTGCTAGCCACGGAATAACCTGCGATTAGCACTCTCACCCTGAGGGTGCCAGCTTCCGGGTCTCACGACCCGGGGGCGCACGCCAGGCGGACCGGCACCCGCGACGACGGCCCCGCCCGGTGGCATGAGGCAGATTGACGCTGGTCGGCCCCGCCGGCCAGCAACGAAACCAGTACCCCAGGAGGGTATGCCCGTGACTACCGCGACCAAGGTTGCGATCAAGCCGCTCGAGGACCGCATCGTGGTCCAGGCGAACGAGGCTGAGACCACCACGGCGTCGGGCATCGTGATCCCCGACACCGCCAAGGAGAAGCCGCAGGAGGGCACTGTCCTCGCTGTCGGCCCGGGCCGCGTCGACGACAACGGCAACCGGGTTCCGGTTGACGTGCAGGTCGGCGACACCGTCCTCTACTCGAAGTACGGCGGCACCGAGGTCAAGTACGCCGGCGAGGAGTACCTGGTGCTCTCCGCCCGCGACGTCCTCGCGGTCATCGAGAAGTAAGCAACCGATCAGTGCCACTGCCCCGGTCCGGCTCGCCGGGCCGGGGCAATGGCGCTTCGAAGGGACATAAATGGCGAAGATCCTGAGCTTCTCGGACGACGCCCGGCACCTGCTGGAGCACGGTGTCAACGCCCTCGCGGACGTGGTCAAGGTCACCCTCGGCCCGCGCGGGCGCAACGTCGTCCTGGACAAGAAATTCGGTGCGCCGACGATCACCAACGATGGTGTGACCATCGCCAAGGAGATCGAGCTCACCAACCCGTACGAGAACCTTGGCGCGCAGCTGGTCAAGGAGGTGGCGACCAAGACCAACGACGTCGCCGGCGACGGGACCACCACCGCGACAGTGCTGGCCCAGGCGATGGTTCGTGAGGGTCTGCGCAACGTGACCGCCGGGACCAACCCGGCCGGCCTCAAGCGGGGCATCGACGCGGCGGCCGCCAAGGTCTCCGAGGCGCTGCTCGGCCGTGCCGCCGAGGTCACCAGCAAGGAGTCGATCGCGAACGTGGCGACGATCTCCGCGCAGGACGCCACGATCGGCGACCTGATCGCCGAGGCGATGGAGCGGGTCGGCCGCGACGGTGTCATCACCGTCGAGGAAGGCTCCATGCTCACCACCGAACTGGACGTGACCGAGGGTCTCCAGTTCGACAAGGGCTTCATCTCGCCGAACTTCGTCACCGACCTGGAGAGCCAGGAGTCCGTCCTTGAGGACGCGTACATCCTGGTCACCACCCAGAAGATCTCGGCGATCGAAGAGCTGCTGCCGCTGCTGGAGAAGATCCTGCAGAACAGCAAGCCCCTGCTGATCATCGCCGAGGACGTGGACGGCCAGGCGCTCTCCACCCTGGTGGTCAACTCGCTGCGCAAGACCCTCAAGGTCTGCGCGGTCAAGGCCCCGGGCTTCGGTGACCGGCGCAAGGCGATGCTCCAGGACATCGCGATCTCCACGGGTGCCGAGCTGGTCGCCCCGGAGCTGGGCTACAAGATCGACCAGGTCGGCCTGGAGGTGCTCGGCACCGCTCGGCGCGTCGTGGTCGACAAGGAGAACACCACGATCGTCGATGGCGGCGGCCAGAAGGCCGACGTCGCCGACCGGGTGTCCCAGATCCGCAAGGAGATCGAGGCCTCCGACTCCGACTGGGACCGGGAGAAGCTGGCCGAGCGGCTGGCGAAGCTCTCCGGTGGCATCGCCGTCATCAAGGCTGGCGCGGCCACCGAGGTCGAGATGAAGGAGCGCAAGCACCGCATCGAGGACGCCATCGCGGCGACCAAGGCTGCGGTCGAGGAGGGCACTGTGCCCGGCGGCGGCGCCGCCCTGGTGCAGATCCGTTCGGTGCTCGACGACGACCTGGGCTTCACCGGCGACGAGAAGATCGGTGTCTCGGTCGTGCGCAAGTCGCTCGTCGAGCCGCTGCGCTGGATCGCCCAGAACGCCGGTCACGACGGCTACGTCGTGACGCAGAAGGTCGCCGACCTGGAGTGGGGCAACGGCCTCGACGCCGCCAAGGGCGAGTACGTCGACCTGGTCAAGGCCGGCATCATCGACCCGGTGAAGGTGACCCGCAACGCGGTCACCAACGCCGCCTCGATCGCCGGTCTGCTGCTCACCACGGAGAGCCTCGTGGTCGAGAAGCCGGAGCAGGCGGAGCAGTCCGCCGGCGGCGGCCACGGCCACGGTCACGGCCACCAGCACGGCCCGGGCTTCTGACCCGGTAGCTACACCCGTTCCGGGGCACACCGTCGCACGACGGTGTGCCCCGGAACGTCTTATGGGTCTGTTACCGACGCTGCCGTTGTTGGCGAGTGGACCGGATGATCGCGCACACTGGGCCGATGAGCACCACGTCGCGGCGCTACGCCGCGCTGGCCGGGATCACCGCCGCCGCCGTCGCGATCGGAATCGCCGAACCGGTGGCGGTCCTGACCGGCCCCCGGTCGGCACCGCTGGTCGCGGTCGGCGGGGTGGTGGTCGACGCCGTCCCCGAGTCGCTGAAGCAACTCGCCATCGACCTCTTCGGCACCGCCGACAAGATCGCGCTGCTGGTCGGTACGGGCCTGTTGCTGGGAGGGTTCGCGGCGCTGTTCGGTGTGCTGGCGGTCCGACGGCTGGCATTCGGCCTGGCCGGCATCGCCGCGTTCGGCGTCATCGGTGTGGCCGCCGCGCTGACCCGTTCCGGTGCGGACGCCGCCGACGCGCTGCCGTCGCTGGTCGGCGCCGGCCTCGGCGGCCTGGTGCTATGGCTGTTCATCGACGGCCCGTTCGAGCTGGACCCCTGGCCATGGTCACCGCCCACGCCGATCGCGCCGCCCGCCGGGTCGGTGCCGCCTGCTGGGTCGGTGCCGCCTGCGGGTCCGGCGCGGGGGTCGCGGGCCGAGCCGCCCTCGCCGACGCCCGAGGGCCTGCCGGTGCCGGTGACTCCCGCCGCGCCGGTGTCGCCTGCTGGCCCGGTGACGCCCGCTGCGCCGGTGGCTCCGGGCGGGCAACCCGCGGCCGGGGCTGCGGAAGTCGACCCCGAGTCGCGGCGGCGGTTCCTCACCAGCAGCGGGGTTCTGCTCGGAACCGCCGTGGCGGCAGGTCTCGGTGGGCGCTGGCTGGCCGGCCGACGCGGGGTGTCCGCCGCTCGGGACGCGATCCGGCTGCCCGCGCCGGTCGCCCCCGCAGCGGCCGTACCCGCAGGCGCGGACCTCTCGCTGGCGCAACTCGCGCCGTACGTCACCTCGAACCTCGGGTTCTACCGGATCGACACCGCGCTGGTGGTACCCCAGGTGGACCCGGACAGCTGGCGGCTGCGGATCCACGGGCGGGTCGGCACCGAGCGCACCTACACCTACGCCGACCTGCTGGCCCGGCCGCTGGTCGAGCGGTACGTCACGTTGGCCTGCGTCTCCAACGAGGTGGGCGGTGACCTGATCGGCAACGCCCGCTGGCTCGGCGTACCCCTGCGGGAACTGCTCGACGAGGTCGAGCCGGATGCGGACGCCGACCAGGTCGTCGGCCGGTCGGTCGACGGCTGGACCTGCGGCACCCCCACCGCCGCGCTGCGCGACGGGCGGGACGCGCTGCTGGCGGTCGGCATGAACGGCGAGCCTCTGCCCGTCGAGCACGGCTTCCCGGTCCGGATGGTGGTGCCCGGCCTCTACGGGTACGTGTCGGCGTGCAAGTGGGTGACCGAGCTGGAGCTGACCCGGTTCGCGGACTTCGACGCGTACTGGGTGCCGCGCGGCTGGTCGGTCGAAGGGCCCATCAAGACGCAGTCGAGGATCGACACGCCCCGGGGACGTAACCGGCTGACCACGGGGCCGGTGACCATCGCCGGTGTGGCGTGGGCGCAGCACCGGGGCATCCGCCAGGTCGAGGTGCGCGTCGACGACGGCGAGTGGCAGCAGGCCGAGCTGGCCCCAGCCGTGTCGGTGGACACCTGGGTGCAGTGGTCGTGGCGCTGGGACGCCACGCCAGGCGAGCACCGGCTGCAGGTCCGGGCAACGGACGCCACCGGCGAAACCCAGACCGAGCGTAAGCAGGATGTCGTCCCGGACGGCGCCACCGGCTGGCACACGGTCACCGTCACCGTCCGCTGATCCGGCAGTGCCGGGCGGTCCGCCTGGTCGGAAGCCGTCGGAGCGCTGCCGGGCCGGGCCGGGCCCGGCCGGCGGGCGGTGTGTCGCGCCGGCCGAGTGAGCCCGACCGTGTAGATCTTGGACAGTTTCCGTTAGCGGGGCGGGCTCAACCGGTGGTTGCAACACCTAGGAGCTGGGTCATCTTCTCACCTGGGGTGGCCCAGCCCAGGGTCATGCGGGGGCGGTCGTTGAGTTCGTCGGCGACGTGGTCGAGGCCGGCCTGGTCGATGGTGGTGAAG
>NZ_JAGPXS010000026.1:0-86769 GCF_018070425.1 Micromonospora sp. C81 | reverse complement strand
ACCGCAACGACTCACTCGCAGCCCGACCCAACCCGATCTGCTCCCGCTCAAACGGACTCAACCTCGACGCCATAACCACCCCAACGAACATCACGGAAGGGTGTTGCAACCACCAGTTGAGCCCGCCCCGTTGACGGAAACTGTCCGAGATCTATTTGTGCGCCGGACGGCGCTGGGATTGGGTGGGGCTCCAGCCGGCTGCGACGAGGGCCCGCCGGACGGTGTCGGCGACCTCGTCGGGGCGGGCGCGGACCAGCCAGGCCGGAAAGCGCAGGATCCGGTCGCCGCTGGTCCAGACGTCGTTCTGCCGACGCATGTCGTCCGCCCACTGCCGGGCGTCCATGTGGTGCGCGCCGTCGATCTCGACCTGCACCCGCCACTGACGCCAGTACGCGTCCAGCCAGCGGTTGCGGCCCGCCGCGTCGACCCGATGTTCCTGAAGATCAGGGACGGGCAGCCGATGCCGGCGACAGAGGCGCAGGAAGTCGATCTCGGAGAGCGCCTGCGCGCCGCCAGCGATGTCATCGACGGTCTGTTGGATCAGGTGCCGGCGCGGTGCTCGGGGGAGGACGTCGAGCACCGCCTGCAACTCCTCGGGCAGCACCCGCCGCTGCTGACAACCGGCCGCCAGCACTCCCTGCGCCTCGTCCACACGGGCCGCCCATCCCGCCGCGTCGACGAGTGCTCTGGCCGTCGTGGTGCGTGGTGGACGGGCGAGTTGCCGATGCGAGTCCGGCAGCACTGACGTGCGATGCACCAGCACTGCGGGCATGTCGATCGGGAGGCGACGCAGCGAGGTCCGCGCAGCACGGCGGGCGGCCGGCACCAGCACGTGCAGTGGCTCGCGGCGCAGCCCTCGTACCCCGGCTTCGGTGGCGGCCGTCACCCCCGCCAGCATCGCACCCGGTCCAGCTGCCAGCACCGCGACCCAGAGCTGTTGGTCGCGGTTCAGGCGACCGTTACCGGTCAGCAGGACGCCGCGGCAGATCGACCGCCACCGGCCGGAGCGGATTCGCCCGCGCACCGTCCCCTCGCTGAGCAGGCCGGACACCTGCGCGGTGGTCAGCACGCCCGCCTGCTCGAAGGCGAGCCAGTCGAGTGCGTCAGCGTCGTCGGCCGGCAGCATCCGAACAGCTTTCACCGCCGGGAAGCCACCACACCACCAGATCATGGACAGTTTCCGTTACGCGCTAACGGAAAGTGTCCAAGATTTACGCGTCGGCGGGAGCTAGACGATGTCGGGTGGTGGGTCGAGGCACGAACGGCGGCTGGTCGGGCACACGGAACACCAGGTTGACGGCCTTGTGGTCGATAGCGACCATGAAGTCGCTACGCTGCTGACGCGCTGAGAGATGATCAGAAACAGCCGTCGCTGCCGCCGGTCGTCCGACGGCCTGAGCCGGGAGGTCCCTGGTGCCACAGCACGACCCGTCGGCTGGCGATCCGGACGCGACGCCCGATCCCCCGTCGACCGAAACCGCACCGGTCGACACACCACCGCCGGTGCCGGTCCCCGCTCCGGGAATCGACCCGGACGAACCGCCGGCCGTCCCGTCCGGAAAGTTCGGCACTCCGGGGCGCCCGCTGCGCCGCAGCAGCTTCCTGATCGGCTTCACCGGCGCGTTGGGCGTGCTCCTGGCGTACACCCTTTATCTGGGGATTCGCAATGCCGGCGGCATCCTGGTGCTGGTGGTGATCGCGCTCTTCCTGGCAGTCGGTCTCAACCCGGCGGTGGTCCGACTACGCCGCTGGGGCGTGCCGCACGGCCTGGCGGTGGCGGGGGTCGCGTTGACCGTGGTGCTGCTGCTCTGCGGCGGCGTGGTCGCGCTGGTCCCGCCGATCGTCACCCAGTCGGGGCAGTTCATCGACCAGATCCCGAGCCTGCTCGACGAGTTGCGCCGCAATCCGACGGTCAACGACCTGGTGGAGCGGTACGACGTGGTGGAGCGCGTGCAGGGCGCTGCCAACGCGCAGACCATCGGGCGGGCCCTCGGCGGGGTGCTCGGTGGTGCTCAACTGATCTTCGGCACGGCGTTCCGGACGCTGACCGTGCTGGTGTTGACGATCTACTTCCTGGCCTACTTCAACAAGCTGCGCTCGCTGGGCTACTCGCTGGTGCCCCGCACTCGGCGGGAGCGGGTGCAGCTGATCGGCGACGAGATCCTGGCCAAGGTCGGCGCCTACATGGTCGGGGCGCTGAGCATCGCGGTGCTGGCCGGCGCGACCACCTTCGTGTTCGCGTTGATCGTCGGCCTGCCGTACCCGTTCGCGCTGGCCGTGGTGGTCGCGGTGACCGACCTCATCCCGCAGATCGGCGCCACCCTGGGCGCGGTGATCGTGAGCCTGGTCGGCTTCGCGTCCGACCTGCCCACCGGCATCGCCTGTGCGGTCTTCTTCCTCATCTACCAGCAGGTGGAGAACTACCTGATCTACCCGAAGGTGATGCGGCGCTCGGTGGAGGTCAACGAGGTGGCCGCCCTGCTCGCCGCACTGCTCGGGGTGGCGCTGCTGGGCGTGGTGGGCGCGTTGATCGCCATCCCCACGGTGGCCGCGCTGCAACTGATCCTGCGCGAGGTGGTGCTGCCCCGCCAGGAGCGGCGCTGAGCCGTCAGTCGCCCGGCTGCGGCACGGGCGTGTCCGCGAACGAGGCCACCGTCCGGTCGGCGTACGCGCTGACGTCGCCGGCCTCCATCGGGCCGTCCCAGGTCGTCGGGAGCGGCACCTCGACGGCCGGGTTGACCCGCCGGACGATCTCGTCGAGCACCGTCTCCGCGTCGCCCACCCAGAGGTGCTTGGCACCCGGGACGCCCACCACCTCGGCCTGCGGCACGGCAGCGAACCGCTCCCGCGCCTCGGTCGGGCGCAGGTAGTCGTCGAACTCCGGCACCAGCGCCGTCAAGGGTCGACCCGAGGCGGCCCAGGTCGCCAGGTCCTCCGGGGCCGAGAAGCGCAGCGGCGGGGAGAGCAGGATCGCACCGGCGATCGCCGGGTCGCAGCCGTACTTCAACGCCAGGTCGGTGCCGAACGACCAGCCGACGAGCCAGATGTTGGGCAGCTCGGCGAACTCCGCGTACTCGATGGCGGCGGCAACGTCGTACCGCTCCCCCACCGCGCCGTCGAACGCACCCTCGCTGGTGCCGCGCATGCTGCTGGTGCCCCGGGTGTTGAACCGCAGCACGGCCAGGTCGGCCAGCGCGGGCAGCCGCCAGGCCGCCTTGCGGAACACGTGGCTGTCCATCATCCCGCCGTGCGTGGGCAGCGGGTGCAGGCAGACCAGGGTGGCCACCGGCGGCCGGTCGGCCGGTAGTGCCAACTCGCCGACCAGCCGCAGACCATCGGCGGTGTGCAGCTCGATGTCCTCCCGGCGGCCGGGCAGGATCGACGACGCGCGGATCGCTGTGCTCACCGCCCAAGTCTGGCGCGAAGTCGCCGCCACCGCCCGCCCAGGCGGCAACAGGGTGATCCAGGTCGCTCAGCCCTGGCGCCGGGGCGCCCCGGCCGGGTCGCTCAGCCGTGGCGCGAGGCGGCCCAAGGCAGTCGCTCAGTAGCGCGGGGCGCCCCGGCCGCGCTGCACCGCCGGGCCGCGTCGCTCCCTGGCACGCCAGCAACCGCTGTGCCAGTGCCGCCGGTCGGTCAGATCACCCAGACCGTCTGCCGGCCAGGCCACCAGGTGCGCCACCCCGGGTGGGATCTCCTGGTTACAGCCGGGGCAACGGTACGTCTTGACCGACGCGCCCGCCCCGATGCCGCGCACCTGCCAGGCGCCGTCGGTCCACTGCTGCACCGAGGCGACACCCTGCCGGACGCGGTCGGCGTCCAGGTTGGCGTTCTCGTCCCGGCGAGGGCGATTGCGACGGGGGCTCACGGTCACCAAGCGTACGGTCCGTCGGAGCGGACGGCCCGGGGCGGTCACCAGGTCGCGGGTCGGTCCAGGTGCTCGGCGACCCGCACCCCGAGCAGCACTGTCGTCGCGTCCGCCTCGCTGAGACTCAGCTCGTGGTTCAAGGCGGTGAACAGCTGGGCCCGAGGGATGTCCAGGAGTTCCAGCCGGGCGACGGCGGGGTCGTATGCGGTGTCGTGAGCGGGGTCGTAATAGGCGGGTCTACCGTCGATCATCCGGTTAGCCGGCGCCTTGGCCATCAGGGTGGTGCCCGCGTACTGGAACTCGACAGTCACCCCTCTGCCCTGGTCGTCGCTCACGCGCAGCATCACCGCGTACGCCGCCGGGAAGGTGCCCACGACCATCGAGCAGGTGGCGAACTGGACACCGGCCGGCAGGTCGGTCAACCGAACCGGACCGGCGCACCCGTACGCCCGATCGAGCCGCAACGCGGCGGCGGCTTCGTACAGGGGGCTCTCGTCCGGGCCGGACACGCTGGCTGCGGCGTACACGCCGGGAGTCGGCTGCCAGTAGCGTCGCCAGATCGGCACACCGTCCGGCCCGTCTGCGTGTGCCACCGTTCCGTCGTAAGGGTTGCCAGGGAGTCCCTCCACCGGCGGTGGGGTCCAAGCACCGATGGTTCGCAACAACTCGGCCGAGGTCAGCTCTACGGTGACCGTCCGGCCACCCACGTCGATCTTCGCGGTCTCCCTGCCGCCGCCGACGTTCCACTCCAGGAACCGGGAGCCACCCGGGGCGAGGCCGATGTGCAGCAGCGCGGGATCCTTGCCGATCTGGTCAGGCCGGGCCGCCGCACCCGGAGCGCCGGCCACCAGCGGCGGCAGGAAGGCAACAGTGGTCTCGGCCGAGCCGGGAGTGACAGTGGGACCGAGGCCGGGCAGGCCACCCAACGGCCCGGCGACCACGCCGGCACCGAGCAGCGCGATCACGCCCAGGGTGGCACCAGCGGAGACACGCCGCCGACGTACCCGGGTACGCCCCCGGCGCACCGCGCCGACCAGCAGCCGGTCGGTGTCCACGGTGCCCTCGGCACGGTCCCGCAGGGTTTGGACGATCCGCTCGTCGAGGTCGGTCACTGTCGGCTCCCGTTCGTGGCCGGGGCACCGCAGCGCTCCCGGAGGTTGGCGAGCGCCCGCATCGCGTGGGTGCGGACGGTGACCGGCGAGCAGTCCAGGATCTGGGCGATCGTCGCGTCGTCGAGGTCCTCGTAGAAGCGCAGCACCAGCACCGCCCGCTGGCGTTCGGGCAGGCCGAGGATCAGCCGCCACATCTCGTCCCGGTCGGCCGCCTCGCCGCCCAGGTCGCCACGCTGCGCCCGGTCGGCGAAGGTGTCGACGACCAGTTCGCGGCTCGACCGGCGTCGCCACCAGGAGTTGTTGGCGTTGACCAGCATCCGACGGACGTACACGTCGGGCCGGTCGGCCCGCGAGATCTTGCGCCAGTGCACGTACGCCCGGGACAGCACCTCCTGGGTGAGGTCCTCGGCCCGGTGCTCGTCACCGGTCAGCAGCCGCGCCAGCCGGATCAGGGCCGGGCCGCGGCTGCCGACGTACTCCTCGAAGGTCACATCCCTCAGACGCGGCCGGGCCCCTCCGGCGTTGACCCCGTCAGCGGTGCGAGTGGTCGCGGAAGCCGCGGCGGGTCTTGCGGCCCAGGTAGCCGGCGGTGACCAGGTGCTCCAGCAGCGGCGCGGGCGCGAAGCCCGGCTCGCGCAGCTCCAGGTACAGCTCGCGCTGGATCGCCAGCGACACGTCCAGCCCGACCACGTCGAGCAGCTCGAACGGGCCCATCGGGTAGCCGCAGCCCAGCTTCATGGCGTGGTCGATGTCGTCGGCCGTCGAGTAGCTGGCCTCCAGCATCTTCACCGCGTCGTTCAGGTAGGGGAAGAGCAGCGCGTTGACGATGAACCCGGACCGGTCGCCGCAGACCACGCCGGTCTTGCCGAGGGTGGCGCAGACCGCGCGGGCGGTGGCGGTGGCCTCCGGGGAGGTGCGGATGGTGCGGACCACCTCGACCAGCGGCATGACCGGTGCCGGGTTGAAGAAGTGCAGCCCCACGACGTCGGCCGGCCGATGGGTGGCCATCGCCACGTCGATCACTGGCAGCGAGGAGGTGGTGGTGGCCAGCACGACGCCCGGCTTGCAGATCTCGTCGAGGCTCGCGAAGAGGGCCTTCTTGACGCTCAGCTCCTCGACCACCGCCTCGACCACCAGGTCGACGTCGGCGAGGTGGTCGAGCGTGGCCGACCAGCTGATCCGGCCGAGCGCGGCGTCCCGGTCGGCCTCGGCGAGCTTGCCCCGCACCACGCCCTTGTTTAGCGAGGTCTTCACGGCCTCGCAGACCTTCGCGGACTTCTCCATGCCGCGGGTCACCGAGACGACCTCGTAGCCGGCCTTGGCGAAGACCTCGATGATCCCGGTGGCCATCGTCCCGGAGCCCACCACGCCGACCTTCGTGATGGCCCGCGCGCCGTCGGCGACCGCGGCCTCCGTGGCCAGCGGCGTCGCCTCGTCCGGTACGACCACCGGCGAACCGGGCCGCTCGTAGGTGTAGAAGCCCCGACCCGACTTCCGGCCGAGCAGCCCCGCCGTGACCATCTGCTTGAGCAGCGGCACCGGGGCGTGCCGGCGGTCCCGCCCGCCGCGCCGGTACATGGTGTCCAGGATCTCGTACGCGGTGTCCAGGCCGATCAGGTCCATCAGCGCCAGCGGGCCCATCGGCAGGCCGCAGCCGAGCTTCATCGCGGCGTCGATGTCCTCCCGGGTCGCGTAGTGCGCCTCGAACATGCCGACCGCGTGGTTGAGGTAGCCGAACAGCAGCGCGTTGGCGATGAAACCGGCCCGGTCGTTGATGGTGACGTCGACCTTGCCGAGCCGGGCGCACAGCGCCTCGACGTCGGCGACCACCTCGGGCGAGGTGACGACAGTGCGGACCACCTCGACCAGCTTCATCACCGGCGCGGGGTTGAAGAAGTGGATGCCGATCACCTGGTTGGGCCGGCTGGTGGCCACCGAGATCTCGGTGACGCTCAACGAGGAGGTGTTGGTGGCGAGGATCGTCTCCGGCCGGCAGACCCGGTCCAGCTCCGCGAAGATCCGCTGCTTGAGGTCCAGGTGCTCGGGCACCGCCTCGATGACCAGGTCGACGGAGTGCAGCGCGTCCAGCCCGACCGCGAAGTGCACCCGCTCGTGCAGGGCGTCGCGGTCGGCGGCGGCGAGCTTGCCCTTGGCGACGGCACGATCGGTGGAACCGGCGAGGGTGGCCCGGCCGCGCTCCAGCGCCGGCTCGGAGATCTCGACGGCCACCACGTCGATGCCGTTACGGGCGAAGACCTCGACGATGCCGGCACCCATGGTGCCCAGCCCCACCACGCCAACGGTGCTGAAATCGCGCGCCACGACCGGCCTCCCCAGAGACTCCGCACGGCCACTGAACGGCCGCTAAGGTTATGCGCGCGAGTCTGCCACGTGACGCTGGGTTGTCGAGACGCCGTGGGATATTTCACCCACACCGCCGCAGGGTGCAGGGACGCGGCGGACCTGGTGCTCAGACCGCCGTCAGGCGGTGGGCACGGTGGTCAGGGCCAGCAGCTCCGCGACAAACTCCGCCGGGCGCTCCAGGTGCGGGCTGTGACCACAGCCGGGAAGCACCACCTCGTGGTACGCGCCGCCGGCCGCCGCGTACCGCTCCAGCACCGCCCGGGTCTGGCCGACCATCGGCTGCGGTGGGCAGGCGTCCTCGCCCGGCCAGGCGGGCACGAGACCCAGCGAGCCCAGGTACGCCAGGTCGAACAGCGAGGTGTCCGAGACGATGACGTCGGCGTCGCCGCGTACCCAGGTGACCGGGGGCTTCTCGGCGACGGCCACCAGCTCGTCGGCGAGCCGGAAGAAGGTCGGCGCGAGCGCGTTGAGCACGCCTCGCTCCCCCGGTGCGGTGCCCGGCCAGTTCTCCGAGGGCACCGCCGTGCCCGGGTAGTTGTCGTCCCCGGTGGCGGTGGAGAGCACGGTGTCCAGCAGCAGATCCTCGTCCTCGACCAGCGAGGCGGGATCGGCCACGTAGGTGGCTCGCAGCACGGCACGCGGGCTGGCCGGGGCGTCCGCGCTGCGGTCACCGGCCGCGAGCCGGGCGACGAAGTCCGGGTTGGCCGTGCCGGCGCCGGTGCCGGCGAAGTCGGGGGTGGTCGGCGTGCCGGTCAGGTCACGGGTGCCGCCGAAGCCGTACGGGGAGACCGGTGCCGCGAGCAGCAACGCGCCCACCCGGTGCGGATGGTCGACCAGCAGTCGCATCGCCACCCCGCCACCGAGGGAGTGCCCGACCACCACCGGGCGGGCGTCGACACCGAAGAGCGTCGGGTCGTCCAGCAGGGCCGCCACGTCGTCGGCGAAGTCGCGCAGGCCCCGGGTGGCGTCCACCGGTGCCGTCTCGGAGTCGCCGTACCCCCGCAGGTCGGGGGCGACCACCCGCAGCGTCGGCGGCAGCCGCCGCACCAGCGGCTCCCAGAACAGCGCTGACGAGCAGTTGCCGTGGATCAGCAGCACCGGCGTGCCGTCCGGCGGGCCGGCCACCCGTACCGCCTGGGTGATGCCGTTAGCCGTCACGGTCCGCTGCTCGGTCTCCATCCGCGGCATGCTGCCATGCGGGCCCCCGCCGGTCCAGGTGTCCGGCAGACACCCGGGGCGCGCACCGGGTGTGGTCCGCACTCAGCCCCGGCGTGTGCCGAGTGGGAGGAAGGGGCCCTCCCGTCTCAGCGACGCCCGCTCGGCGGCGCGGCCAACGGCAGCGGCAGCGTCGGTCGGACGTCCCGCCGCGACGGCCCGAAGCTGAGCCCCACCGGGTCGGTGAGCGCCACACCGGGATCGAACAGGCGCAGCTCGGTCCGGCCGAGCCGGATCACGTCGCCGTCGGAGAGCAGCTCGACCTCGCTGATCCGTCGGTCGTTGAGCCAGGTGCCGTTGGTGGAGCCCAGGTCCCGCAGGGACGGCCCCTCCGGGGTCAGCCACACCTCGGCGTGCCGACGACTCAGATGCGGGTCGGCGATGACCACGTGGCCGGTCGGTGCCCGACCGATCACCTGCGGCTCGCCCCGCAGTCGAAAGCTCGCACCGCGCATCGGCCCACCCGCGACCGTCAACAGCGGCATCAGTTCCGGATGTTCCTCCATGGAAAGTCAGCCCTCCACCCCACACCGTCACTCCGCGCGTCAGCCTGCCATCAGACGGTAATCGTCAATACCGACCGGCCGGTCAGCCTCTCGTCACCTCCCGGCCACCTGCCGTTCGACGATTCGGGCGGACCGCACCGGCCACCGCTACCCTGACCTGCACTGATCAACGATCGGTCGGGGTGGAGCGACTCCCGTCCCGCCGCCCGGATCGGGGACCTACCAGCGAGTAGTTTTCGGGTCTAGACTTCCGTCATGACGGCTGTGCATGTCCCGGGGACCCCGGTCATCGAGGAGGGCCAGCTGGTTTCGACCAGCCCGGCCACCGGCATCGAGGCCGGTCGCCTCCCGATCGCCACCGACGACGAGGTGCGCCAGGCCGTCGACCGCGCCCGGGCCGCCGGCGAATGGTGGGCCGGGCTCGGCTTCACCGGCCGCCGCGACCGGCTGCTGCGGTGGCGCGCGCTGCTCGCCAAGCGGATCGAGCAGTTGGCCGAGCTGGTGCACGTCGAGGGCGGCAAGCCGGTCGCCGACGCGATCGTCGAGATCGTCACCGCGATCGAGCACATCGACTGGGCCGCCCGCAACGCCGGCCGCGTGCTCGGCCCACGCCGGGTGCGGTCCCGGCTCATCCTCGCCGAGTTCTCCGGTCACCTCGAATACCAGCCGCACGGTGTGGTCGGCGTGATCGGGCCGTGGAACTATCCCGTCTTCACTCCGATCGGCTCCGCCGCGTACGCGCTGGCCGCCGGCAACGCCGTGGTGCTCAAGCCCAGCGAATACACGCCCGCCGTCGGCCAGTGGCTGGTGGACAGCTTCGCCGAGGTGGTGCCCGAGCACCCGGTGTTCACCGCCGTGCACGGGCTGGGCGACGTGGGTGCCGCTCTCTGCCGCTCCGGGGTCAACAAGGTGGCCTTCACCGGCTCCACCGCGACCGCCCGCAAGGTGATGGCCGCGTGCGCCGAGACGCTGACCCCGGTGCTGATCGAGGGCGGCGGCAAGGACGCCATGATCGTCGACAGCGACGCCGACCTGGACGCCGCCGCGGAGGCCTGCGTCTGGGGTGGCATGACCAACGCGGGCCAGACCTGCATCGGCATCGAGCGGGTCTACGCCGTCGACTCGGTCTTCGACGCCTTCGTCGACAAGGTGGTGGCCCGCGCCGGTCAGCTGACCGTCGGGCCGGAGGGCACCGACATCGGCCCGATCACCATGCCCCGGCAGATCGACGTGATCCGCCGGCACATCGACGCCGCGATCGACTCCGGTGGGCGCGCCGTGCTCGGTGGCCCGAGCGCCGTGCAACCGCCGTACGTCCACCCGACCGTGCTCGTGGACGTGCCGGAGGAGTCGGCCGCCGTCCAGGAGGAGACCTTCGGCCCCACGTTGACCATCAGCCGGGTCCGCGACGCCGACGAGGCCGTCACCCGCGCCAACGCCCTGCCGTACGGCCTGGGCGGCTCGGTCTTCGGCCGACGGCGCGCGGTGGCCATCGCCCGGCGGCTGCGCTCCGGAATGGCCTCGGTCAACTCCACCCTGACCTTCGCCGGCATGTCCACCCTGCCGTTCGGCGGGGTGGGCGACTCCGGCTTCGGGCGGATCCACGGGGAGGACGGGCTGCGCGAGTTCGGTCGGGCCAAGGCGATCACCCGGCGTCGTGCCCGGTCACTGCTGCCGTCGATGACCTTCGAACGGACGCCGACCGACGTGGCCCGGCTCGTCAAGGCGATCAAGGTGATGTACGGAAGGTGAGTGTCAGATAGCCGATCTTCAAAGAAGATCGGCGAATCGACATGTGTGTACGGGTGGTTACGGCGGTACATTGCGTTAAATGGGCCCCAATCGATTGCGCTACCGCCTTGTCGACAGTGACCAGTCGTGGAGCGCCCGGCGACGTCGGCACCGTTCGGACTGGCTGGCGCGCACCTTCCCCGACATCGGCGACATGCACGTGGTCGATCTCGGCGGCCGGCTCGGCACCTGGCACCGCGCCACCGTCCGGCCGGCTCGGGTGACAGTCGTCAACCTGGAAAAACCCCCGGCCGTCGTGCCGGAGTGGGCCCACGTCGAGCAGGCTGACGCCTGCGACCTCCCTGCGCGCCTCGCCGGGCGCAGCTTCGACATGGTCTTCTCGAACTCGGTGCTGGAGCACGTGGGCGGGCACGAACGCCGGTTGCGCTTCGCCGCCGCCGTCCGCTCGCTGGCCGACCGGCACTGGGTGCAGACGCCCTACCGCTACTTCCCCATCGAGCCACACTGGATCGCGCCGGGCATGCAGTTCCTACCGGTGCGGCTGCGCACCGCGTTCGCCAGGCGGTGGCCGTTGGGGCACAAGCCGACCCGCAGCCACGACGCCGCCATCCACCAGGTGCTCTGGACCGAGCTGCTGGACCGCTCGCAGATGCGCCACTACTTCCCGGAGTCGGCCATGCTGGTCGAGCGGGTGTTCGGCCTGCCCAAGTCGCTGATCGCGGTGCGTACCGGGAGCTGAGCCGCTCAGACCTGCCGGGAGCTGAGCCGCTCAGAACAGCGTTAGCTCGTCCTTCTCGATGCCCCGCAGCTTGTCGTAGTTCACGACCACACACCGGATGCCCCGGTCGGTGGCGAGCACCCGGGCCTGCGGCTTGATCTCCTGCGCCGCGAAGACCCCGACAACCGGGCTGAGCAGCGGGTCACGGTTCATCAACTCGAGGTACCGGGTCAGCTGCTCCACCCCGTCGATGTCGCCACGACGCTTGACCTCGACGGCGACCGAACCGGAGTTGGCGTCCCGGCACAGCAGGTCGACCGGGCCGATCGCGGTCATGTACTCGCGGCGGACCAGCGTGAACCCCTCACCCAACGCGCTGGGGTTGGCGGCCAGCAACTCCTGGAGGTGCGCCTCCACCCCGTCCTTGCGCAGGCCGGGATCGACACCCAGCTCGTACGAGGTGTCCTGGAAGATCTCCTCCAGGGTGATCCGCAACTCCTCGCCAGCCTTGTTGACCACCCGCCACACACCGGGGGCCTCCTCCAGCCGACATGGCGGGCTCATCCAGTTCAACGGCTTGTACGCCCGGTCGTCGGCATGAATCGACACCGACCCGTCCGCCTTCACCATCAGCAACCGGGTGGCCAGCGGCAGGTGAGCCGAGAGCCGTCCGACGTAGTCCACCGAGCACTTCGCAATGACCAACCGCACCCGACGAGGGTAGCTGAGCACCCACCGGTCGCCAGCGAGCGGCACTGGCGCGTCGATGCGATGCTGAGAACGTGTTCGAAGTTCTCACCGGCACTGGCCTCGCCGCATCGGCGGGCCTGAACGCCTACATACCCCTGCTCATCCTCGGTCTCCTCGGCCGTTACACCGACCTGATCGACCTGCCCAGCGGCTGGACCTGGCTCGGCAACGGCTGGGTCATCCTCATCATGGCGGTGCTGCTCGCCGTCGAGATGGTGGCGGACAAGGTGCCCGTGGTCGACCACATCAACGACATGGTGCAGACCGTGGTCCGGCCCACCGCCGGCGGCCTGGCCTTCGGCGCCGGATCCTCGTCGGAGACCGTGACGGTCAGCGACCCGGGGAGCTTCTTCTCGTCCCACCAGTGGGTGCCGGTCGTCACCGGCGTGCTGCTGGCGTTGGGTGTGCACCTACTCAAGTCCGCGGCACGACCCGTCATCAACGCGACCACCGCCGGGTTCGGCGCCCCGGTCGCGAGCACCGCCGAGGACGCCACCAGCGTGGTGGTCTCCCTGGTGGCGATCATCCTGCCGGTGTTGGTGCTCGTCTTCCTGGTCGGTCTGGTCTTCTTCGTCTTCTGGTTCTTCCGCCGACGCTCCGAACGCCGCCGGGAACGCGACGCGGCCCGCGCCGCCGGCTTCCGCGTCTGACGCCTGATCGACGGGTCAGGGCAGGTCGTTGGCGCGGCGGATGACGGTGACCAGGTCGTCGATGATGCCGGTGAGGGCGAAGTCCTTCGGGGTGAAGACCCGGGCCACCCCGGCGGCCCGGAGCGTGTCCGCGTCGCCGGCGGGAATGATGCCGCCCACCACCACCGGCAGGTCCGCCCGGCCGGCGGCGCGCAGCCCGTCGAGCACCGCCGGCACGGCGGCCAGGTGTGACCCGGAGAGCACGGACAGCCCGACCAGGTCGACGTCCTCCTCGACGGCGGCGGCGACGATCTGCCCCGCCGTCAGCCGGATGCCCTGGTAGACGACCTCGAACCCGGCGTCGCGGGCGCGTACAGCGATCTGCTCGGCGCCGTTGGAGTGCCCGTCCAGGCCGGGTTTGCCGACCAGCAGCCGCAGCCGGCCGCTGCCCAGCTCGCGGGCGGTGGCGGCGACCCGCTCGCGGACGGCGGCCAGGCCGGGGTCGCCGCCGCTGCCGGTGGCGCCGGCCAGGCCGGTCGGTGCGCGGTACTCGCCGAAGACCTGGCGCAGCGCGCCGGACCACTCGCCGGTGGTCACCCCGGCCCGCACGCACTCCAGGGTGGCCGGCATCAGGTTGGTGGTGGTCGCGGCGTCCGCGCGGAGCCGGGCGAGGGCCGCGTCGACGGCGGCCGCGTCCCGGTCGGCCCGCCACCGGCGTACGCCCTCGGTGGCGGCCGCCTCGACCGCGGGGTCGACCTGCTCGACGGCTTCCGCGCCGGCGGCGGTCAGCGGGGAGGATTCGGTTTCGGTGTACCGGTTGACCCCGACCACCACGTCGGCACCGGACTCCATCCGCCTGCGGCGTTCGGCCAGCGACCCGACCAGCGCGCTCTTGAGGTAGCCGGTCTCCACGGCGGCGACCACGCCGCCCAGCTCCAGCACCTTGTCCAGCTCGACCCGCGCGCCGGTGACGACCTCGTCGACCAGCGCGGTCATCACGTGCGAGCCGGCGAAGAGGTCGGGATATTCGAGCAGATCCGACTCGTACGCCAGGACCTGCTGCATCCGCAACGACCACTGCTGGTCCCAGGGGCGGGGCAGGCCCAGCGCCTCGTTCCAGGCGGGCAGCTGCACCGCGCGGGCCCGGGCGTCGCGGGACATCGTCACGCCGAGCATCTCCAGCACGATGCGCTGGATGTTGTTCTCCGGCTGCGCCTCGGTGAGGCCCAGCGAGTTGACCTGCACCCCGTAGCGGAACCGGCGTTGTCTGGCCTCGGTGACGCCGTACCGGTCCCGGGTGATCTCGTCCCAGAGCACGCCGAACGCGCGCATCTTGGCGATCTCCTCGACGAAACGCACCCCGGCGTTGACGAAGAACGAGATCCGCTGGACCACGTCGCCCATCCGCTCGGCCGGCACCTGGCCGGAGTCACGGACCGCGTCGAGGACGGCGACCGCGGTGGCCAGCGCGAAGCCGACCTCCTGCACGGGCGTGGCCCCGGCCTCCTGGAGGTGGTACGAGCAGATGTTGACCGGGTTCCACCGGGGCATCTCCCGCAGCGTGTACGCCACCACGTCGGCGGTGAGCCGCAGGGACGCCGCTGGCGGGAAGATGTACGTGCCCCGGGACAGGTACTCCTTGATGATGTCGTTCTGGGTGGTGCCCGAGCAGCGGGCCAGCTCGGCGGCCTGCTCCGTCGCCACGGTGCCGTAGAGGGCGAGCAGCCACATCGCCGGGGCGTTGATGGTCATCGAGGTGTTCGTGTCGGCGAGCGGGATGCCGTCGAAGAGCGCCCGCATGTCGCCGAGGTGCGCCACCGGCACGCCCACCCGGCCGACCTCGCCGGAGGCCAGCTCGTGGTCCGGGTCGTACCCGGTCTGGGTGGGCAGGTCGAAGGCGACCGAGAGGCCGGTCTGCCCCTTCGCCAGGTTGCGGCGGAAGAGGGCGTTGCTCGCGGTCGCCGACGAGTGGCCGGCGTAGGTACGCATCACCCACGGGCGGTCCCGCTCGGGCAGCCGTCCCGGAAATGCCGTCTCGTCCATGGCCGGAGTTTAAGTTACCGCCCAGTAAAAGGGGCTGTGGAAAACCACACAGGTCCATGTCGGGGACATCCGGGTGCGAAGCACCCGCAGTGGCGCGCACCGCCACACCCCGGGCACCGGGCCAGCAGGGTCAGGACGCACACTGGACGGCATGGATGACGAGCTGGCCATCTCCGTCCGAGGGCTGCGCAAGGCGTACGGCGACAACGTGGCGGTGGCGGGCGTGGACCTCGACGTGCGCCGCGGTGAGGTGTTCGCGTTGCTCGGCCCGAACGGTGCCGGCAAGACCACCACGGTGGAGATCCTGGAGGGCTACCGGCACCGGGATGCCGGCGAGGTCTTCGTGCTCGGCGCGGACCCGGCCCACCCGGACGCCGACTGGCGCTCCCGTGTCGGCATCGTGCTCCAGGGCACCGGCGAGTTCGACGAGCTGACCGTGGCCGAGGTGATCCGGCACTTCTCCGGCTTCTACCCCGCCGCCGACGACCCGGACAAGGTGATCGAGCGGGTTGGGTTGGGCGCCAAGGCGAAGGCCCGTACGCACACCCTCTCCGGCGGGCAGAAGCGCCGCCTGGACGTGGCGCTGGGCATCATCGGTCGCCCCGAGTTGCTCTTCCTCGACGAGCCGACCACCGGCTTCGACCCGGAGGCCCGCCGCGAGTTCTGGGAGCTGATCCGCGACCTCGCCGCAGCCGGCACCACCATCGTGCTGACCACGCACTACCTGGACGAGGCGGAGGCGCTCGCCGACCGGGTCGGTGTGATCGCCGGTGGGCGACTGGTCGAGGTGGCCGCCCCGAACCGGCTGGGCAACCGGCAGGAGGCCCTGGCCACGGTCTCCTGGCGTAACCCCGACGGGTCACCGGGAAGCGCACAGAGCGCCACACCGACGACGCTGGTGGCGGACCTGGCTGCGTGGTTCGGCGGCGAGGTCCCCGGCCTCACGGTGACCCGGCCGACCCTGGAGGACGTCTACCTCACCATGATCGGACATGCGCGATGACCACCACGACAAGGCCGGCGACGCCGGCCACCGCGACCCGCAGCCGTCGGTCCGGTGCCGGCGCGCTCGCGCTGCGCCAGGGCCGGCTGGAGATCACCCAGTTCCTGCGCAGCCGGGAGTCAGTGGTCTTCACCATGGGCTTCCCGATCATCATGATCCTGATCTTCGCGTCGATCTTCAGCGGGGAGATCGGTGGCGGGGTCAAGTACACCCAGTACTTCATCACCGGCATGATCGCGACCGGCCTGATGACGGTGAGCTTCCAAAACCTGGGCATCTGGATCCCGATCGAGCGGGACCGGGGGGTGCTCAAGCGCTACCGGGGCACGCCGATGCCGAAGTGGGTCTGGTTCGCCGGCAAGGTGATCATGGTGGTGGCGATCGGCATCGCCGAGACCGCGCTGCTGCTGGCCGTCGCGGTGGCGCTGTTCGACCTCGACCTGCCCGGCACCGCCGCGAAGTGGCTGACCTTCGGCTGGGTCGCCGGGCTCGGGGTGACCGCCTGCACCCTGTGCGGCATCGCCATCTCGTCGCTGGCCCGCACGGCACGCAGCGGCTCGGCGGTGGTCACCCCGGTCGCCCTGGTGCTCCAGTTCATCTCCGGGGTGTTCTTCGTCTTCACCGACCTGCCCACCTGGATGCAGCAGGTGGCGGCGCTTTTCCCGCTCAAGTGGATGTGCCAGGGGCTGCGGTCGGTCTTCCTGCCCGACGGCTTCGGCGCCCAGGAACCGGGCGGCTCGTTCGAGCTGGGCCGGGTCGCGCTGGTGCTGGCACTGTGGTGCGTCATCGGCGTGGTGCTCTGCATGACCACCTTCCGCTGGACCACCAAGCGCGACGGCTGACGCGGAGAAAGGGGGCGGACGCTGTGCGTCCGCCCCCTTTCCATGTCCCGCTCAGTACGTGTAGAAGCCCTTGCCGGTCTTGCGGCCCAGGTCGCCCGCGGTGACCATGCGCTGGAGCAGCTCCGGCGGGAAGAACTTCTCGTCGGCCGTGTCGGTGTAGATGTTCTTCGAGGCGTGCAGCAGCACGTCCACACCGGTCAGGTCGGTGGTGGCCAGCGGACCCATCGCGTGCCCGAAGCCGAGGCGGCAGGCCGTGTCAAGGTCCTCGGCGGACACCACGCCGGACTCCACCAGCTTGACCGCCTCCATCACCAGGGCGGAGATCAGCCGGGTCGTGACGAAGCCGGCGATGTCCCGGTTGACCACCACCACCGTCTTGCCGATCTCCTCGGCGAAGGCCCGTGCGGTGTCCAGCGCGGCGTCGCTGGTCTTGTAACCGCGTACCAGCTCGCAGAGCTGCATCATCGGCACCGGGGAGAAGAAGTGGGTGCCGACGACCGACTCGGGTCGCTCGGTCACCGCGGCGATCTGGGTGACCGGGATGGCCGAGGTGTTGGTGGCGAGCACAGCGTCGGCCTTGCAGATCTTGTCCAGGGCACGGAACACCTCGTGCTTGATCTCCAGCCGCTCGAAGACCGCCTCGACCACGATGTCCGCGTCCGCCGCCGCCTCCAGGTCGGTGGTCGGGGTGATCCGGGCCAACGTCGCCTCGACCTCGGACGCCTCGATCTTGCCCTTCTCGGCGAACTTTTCCAGCGACTTCCGGATGCCGCCCAGCCCCCGGGTGGTGGCCGCGTCGTCCAGGTCGCGCAACGTCACCTGCCAGCCGGCCTGCGCCGCCACCTGAGCGATGCCGGAGCCCATCAGCCCGGCCCCGACGACCGCGAGTCGACCCGCCATCTACTTCTCCCTCGCTGCGATTGAGTGCCTGCAAACACCCTAGTCGGCGAGCCTGAACGATGGCTAAGGGGCGTCCGGGAGGTGCCTCCCGGCAAGGAGGCGGTCCGGCACCCGCCTCCCGGCATGGCGGCGGCCCGGCGGCACTGCCCGGGCCTGCCGTACGGCCTCCCGGCGGGTCAGATCTCCAGCGACGGTTCCTCCGGTGCGGTGCCCCGCTCGATCGCCACCCCGAGTGCGCGCAGGTCGGCCACGAAGTCCGGGTACCCCCGGTCGACGTGGTGCACGTGGGAGACCTCGGTGACACCCTGCGCGCAGAGCCCGGCGATGATCAGCCCCGCTCCGGCGCGGATGTCGGTGGCCCGCACCGGCGCACCGGACAGCCGACCCCGCCCACGGACGACCGCGTGATGCCCATCGGTCTTGATGTCCGCACCGAGCCGCATCATCTCGTTCGCGAACATGAACCGGCCGTCGAAGATGTTCTCGGTGATCAGAGAGGCGCCGTCGCTGACCGCGGCCAGCCCGATCGCCATCGGCAGCAGGTCGGTGGCGAAGCCGGGGTACGGCAGCGTCACCACGTCCACCGCCCGGGGCCGCTCGTCCATCCGTACGCGGAAGCCGTCCCCCCTGGTCTCCACCAGGCCACCGGCCGCCACCACCTTGTCCAGCGCGACCTCCAGGTACGCGGGGTCCAGCCCCGTCACCGTCACGTCTCCCCGGGTCATCGCCGCGCCGAACGCCCAGGTGCCGGCGACGATCCGGTCCCCCACCGTGGCGTGGCGCACCGGGCGCAGACCGGGGACCCCGGTGATCCGCAACGTGGACGTGCCCGCGCCGACGATCCGCGCGCCCATCTCGTTGAGCATCGTGCAGATGTCGACGATCTCCGGCTCGCGGGCCGCGTTGTCGATCATCGTGGTGCCCTGGGCGAGCACCGCCGCCATCACCAGGTTCTCGGTCGCGCCGACGCTGGGGAAGTCCAACACGATGTCCGCGCCGCGCAGCCCTTGCGGGGCGGAGGCGATGACGAACCCGTGCTCACCGGAGATCTCCGCGCCCATCCGGGTCAGCCCGGAGATGTGCATGTCCAGCCCCCGCGACCCGATGGCGTCGCCGCCGGGGTGGGCCACCCGCACGTACCCCCGGCGGGCCAGCAGCGGGCCGAGCACACAGATCGACGCGCGCAACCGCCGGACCAGGTCGTAGTCGGCCTCGGCACCAGGCTGCTCGGGCACGTCGATGGTCACCGAGCGGGACCGGGCCACCCCACCGCGGGCGACCATCGGGTCGACCGGGTCGTCCGCGTCGAACCGGACGTCGCAACCCAGCCGGCGCAGCACCTCCCCCATGATCGCGATGTCGGTGATCCGCGGGACGTTCGTGATCACGCTGCGGCCCGGCGCGAGCAGCGCGGCGGCCATCAGCTTCAGCGCCGAGTTCTTGGCACCGACCACGTGCACGGTGCCGGCCAGGCGGGCGTCACCGTGGACCCGGATGACGTCGACGTCGTTGACCGCCGTGTCGCCCGCGTCGCCGGGGCCCACCACCACAGGCCAACTGGCGGAGCTGTCCGGCCGCGCCGGGATCGTCAGGTCGGGAATCCGTAGGCTGTGCGTCATGGCCGTCCACCTCACGCGCATCTACACCAAGGCCGGCGATGCCGGCATGACCAGGCTGAGCAACAACGAGCAGGTGCCGAAGACCGATCCACGCATCGCCGCGTACGCGGATGTCGACGAGTGCAACGCGGCGATCGGCGTCGCGATCGCCATGGGCGAGCTCGACGAGGTGCTGCGGGGAGTGCTGGGGTCGGTGCAGAACGACCTGTTCGACGTCGGCGCCGACCTGTCCACCCCGGTCGAGCCGGAGCCGAAGTACCCGCCGCTGCGGGTGACCGAGGAGTACGTCGAGCGCCTGGAAGGCTGGTGCGACGAATACAACGCACGCCTGAGCAAGCTCGACTCCTTCATCCTCCCCGGCGGCACCGCAGGCGCGGCGCTGCTGCATGTGGCGCGAACCATCGCCCGGCGTGCCGAACGGGCGGCGTGGGCGCTGGTGGCCCACGATCCGGACCGAACCAGCACGCTCCCGGCAAAGTATCTCAACCGGCTCTCCGATCTGCTCTTTATCCTGTCAAGAACGGCAAATCCGGCGGGAGACGTGCTATGGGTGCCAGGCGGCAAGCGCTGACCTGAGGGCTCTGCACCACGTCGAGCAGTGACTTCCCGATCTGACCGCCCCCACGCCTACCTGAACCGAGTGGGCGACGTGATCGACTCGGGTTCAAGAAAAAGGGGCATCCAGACCAGCAGGACATCGAGTCGATCACCAGCGACGCAGAAGGCGGAACCCAGCCTCACCGGTAACGGCAGGTGACAAAAACCGCGCCAGAACGACGCAGGGTGCCCAAGAAGGGTTTCCGGGGAGCCCGCCCGGCGCAGGGATCAAGCCTGACCGCCCGGAGCCGGGCGGGCTCCCCGGAAACCCCACGGCGACCAGAGACGGCTCAGGCAGCCGGCCAGTCCTGGGAGGCCAGACGTGGCGAGACCGCCCCCGGAGGGGCGGCCTCGAGCCAGGACAGGAAACCGGTCACTGTCGATCGCGCCATGGCGATCTCCACCGGTGCGTGGTGACTGGTACAGCGGAGGATCACCCAGTCGGCCGGCATGGAGAGCCGTTCCTGACCTTCGGGCAATCGGCGGCGCTCCACCGCCAGCCCTTTGCGCGACAGCACCCGCTTGGGGCGGATCGCGAAGCTGAACATCCGGTACCACCGAAGCTCGTCATCGGCGAACCGACCGAAGCCGGGCGACCAGCCGCGGCCGTCGAGCATGGTGGAGACCCGGACGCTGAGCCGGATGATGCCACCGCTGCGGGTGACCAGAGCTCGCCGGACGAAGAGAATGAAAAGCGCGCCGAGGATGACGACTACGCCGATCCCGAATCCTTCGACGATCTCCATCCCCGGTGTGACTCAGCGGCTCGGCGCGGAAACCGGGGTTGCGCTCTCGGCCAGCACGGTGACACCGTTGGCGCTCACCGAGAGGAAGCCGCCGGCCACCTCGTAGGTGACCTGCTCACCACCGGCGAGCTTGATGCGCACCTGGCCGGGCTCGGCGAGCTGGCCGAGCAGCGGCGCGTGCCCCGGCAGAACACCCAGCTCGCCCTCGGTCGTGCGAGCGACGACCATCTCGGCGTCACCCGACCAGACCTTCTCCTCGACGGCGACGAGCTCGACGTGAAGCTGCTGTGCCACGCTGTCTCCTTGCTGCGGCTACGGATTGCCGAAAGTCTAGCCTGACGCCGGCGCGCGCCCCACGCGGGTGGGGAGAACCACGCCCCGGCTACTTGGTCTTGTTGACGAAATCGGGGTGCTCCAGCAGGAACGGGTCGAGTTGCTCGCTCTTCAGCGCGGCGAAGAAGTCCGGAACCCCCGGCTGGAACTGCTCACCCAGGTATCTCTTGCCGTCGTACACGCCGCCACCGGGCAGTTTGATCATCTGGATCGTATTGGGGCGGATGTCCTTCAGGGCGAGCCCGAAGTCGACGACGCTGTTGCCCCGCCCGTTGAAGATCAGCGACTGCCCGGCGGCGCGGAGCACCTTGTCCAGCTTGATCGGATTGGACACCACGTCGGCGCTGAACGCCTGGCCGACCATGGCCTTGACGAACTGCTGCTGGTGGCGCTGCCGGCCGTAGTCGGAGTCCGGAACGCCGTTCTTCGGGTAACGCTGCCGAACGTAGTCCAGCGCCTGCCACCCACTCAGGTGCTGGTTGCCCTTCTTGTAGACCGCCTGCGGCCCGACGTAGCCCTCGCCGCGAGTGTTGCCCGGCCGGGCCTTGCCGTCCGGCTGCTTGTGCTCGGACTTCACTTCCCGCTCGACGTACATGTTGACGCCACCCATGGCATCGACGATCTTCTGGAAGCCGGTGAAGTTGATGATCGCGCCGGCGTCGAACCGCTTGATGCCCGTCACGTTCTGCACGGTCGTGGCCAGCAGCTCGAAGCCCCGGGCGGCGTCGGGCTTCGCCCCCGGCACCTGGCTGCCGAACGACATGGCGGCGTTGATCTTCGTGGACTCGCCCGCGAAGTTGGCCTTCTTGAACGCCGGGATGTGCACGTAGAGGTCGCGCGGCAGTGAGAAGAGGTAGGCCCGGTCCATCGTCGCCGGCACGTGCAGCACCATGATCGAGTCGGCCAGCGGCGCCGCCGTCGCCGTACGCGGGTCGATGCCGACCAGCAGGATGTTGAGCGGGCCCTTGATCTCGCTCTTCTTCGCCTGGGCACCGGCCGCCTGGTCGCCGAACAGGTCCGCCTTGCCCACCGCACCCTCGTAGCGGGCCATGAGCACCTCAGTGCCGACCAGCACGGCACCGCTGAGCACGGTCAACACGGTGCCGAACACCGTGCAGATCCTGGCCCAGCGCGGCACACCCCGCCAGACCGACGACTTGCGGCCACTCTTGCCGGCCTTACCCACGAGTTCTCCGTTCGTTACGCCCCACGGGAGGAAGACGGGCGCACGTCGCCGAAAGGTTGCAAAGATCAAAGCTCTTTCACATAAGAGCGCGGAACGACCGTATCTCGGGTGGCTCGTCTGTGCCGACAACGAGTAACGGACCGCGACGACGATAGGACGCGAACATGAACAAAAGACTGCCCCGGCATTGCCGGGGCAGTCTCTTTGTTGCAGATCCGATCGAGCTGGTCAGTCCTTCATCAGCTCCGCAGCCTTGGCCTCGAGGTCCTCGAGACCGCCGCACATGAAGAACGCCTGCTCGGGGAAGTGATCGTACTCACCCTCGCTGATCTTGCGGAACGCCTCGATGGTCTCCTTGATCGGGACCGTCGAGCCCGCCACGCCGGTGAACTGCTCCGCGGCGTACGTGTTCTGCGAGAGGAAGCGCTCGATCCGCCGGGCCCGAGCCACGGTGATCTTGTCTTCCTCGGAGAGCTCCTCGATACCGAGGATGGCGATGATGTCCTGCAGGTCGCGGTAGCGCTGCAGGATCCGCTTCACCTCGGTGGCGACCTGGAAGTGCTCCTGGCCGACGAACTCCGGGGCGAGGATCCGGGACGAGGACGCCAGCGGGTCCACGGCCGGGTAGATGCCCTTGTCGGAGATCGACCGCTCCAGGTTGGTGGTCGCGTCCAGGTGGGCGAACGTGGTGGCCGGAGCGGGGTCGGTGTAGTCGTCCGCCGGCACGTAGATCGCCTGCATCGACGTGATGGCCTGGCCCCGGACGGAGGTGATCCGCTCCTGGAGCTCGCCCATCTCGTCGGCCAGGGTCGGCTGGTAACCCACGGCGCTCGGCATACGGCCGAGCAGGGTGGACACCTCCGAACCGGCCTGCGTGAAGCGGAAGATGTTGTCGATGAAGAGCAGCACCTCCTGCTTCTTCACGTCCCGGAAGTACTCCGCCATGGTCAGCGCGGAGAGGGCCACCCGCAGCCGGGTGCCCGGCGGCTCGTCCATCTGGCCGTAGACCAGCGCGGTCTTGTCGATGACGCCGGACTCGGTCATCTCGGCGATGAGGTCGTTGCCCTCACGGGTGCGCTCACCCACGCCGGCGAACACCGAGGTACCACCGAAGTTGCGGGCAACACGGGTGATCATCTCCTGGATGAGCACCGTCTTGCCCACGCCCGCGCCGCCGAACAGACCGATCTTGCCGCCCTTGACGTACGGGGCGAGCAGGTCGATCACCTTGATGCCGGTCTCCAGCATCTCGGTCTTCGGCTCCAGGTCCGCGAAGGCCGGGGCCTTGCGGTGGATGCCCCACCGGTCGTCGGCCTCGAACGTCTCGCCCTCTTTGAGGTTCAGCACCTCGCCGATCGCGTTGAACACCTTGCCCTTGACCGCGTCGCCCACCGGCACGGTGATCGGCTCGCCGCGGTCACGCACCTCAGCGCCGCGAACCAGGCCGTCCGTCGGCTGCATCGAGATGGCACGGATCAGGTTGTCACCCAGGTGCTGGGCGACCTCCAGGGTCAGCGTCTTCTCACCGCCGGACAGCTTCACGTCAACGTTGAGCGCGTTGAACAGGGCCGGCATGGCGTCGCGCGGGAACTCGGCGTCGACGACCGGGCCGATGACCCGGACCACGCGACCCGTGGCCGTCTTGGTCTCTACTGGTGCAGTCATCACACTTCACTTCCCGACGCGGCCAGCGCGTTGGCGCCGCCGACGATCTCGCTGATCTCCTGGGTGATCCCGGCCTGGCGAGCCGAGTTCATCTCGCGCGTGTACTTCTCGATCATCTCTTCGGCGTTGTCGGTGGCGCTCTTCATCGCCCGCCGACGTGCCGCCGACTCACTCGCCGCCGACTCGATCAACGCCGCGTAGATCCGCGTGTTGATGTACCTCGGCAGGAGCGCGTCGAGCAGCGCCTCCGCCTCCGGCTCGAACTCGTACGCCGGCAGCAGCCCCTCGGAGCGCGGCCGGTCCTCCACCTGCATCGGACCGATTACCTTGGTGACCGGGTTCTGCGTCATCAGCGAGTGGAACTCGGTGTAGACGATGTGCAACTCGTCGACGCCGAGCACGCCGTCCGCTCCGGCACCGCCGTCGACGTCGTCCGCACCAGCCGTGAACGCCTTGATCAGCGTCTCACCGACGGTGCGGGCGTCCTCGAACGACGGCTGCTCGCTGAACCCGGTCCAGTTGGCCTCCATCGGCCGTTCGCGGAACCGGTAGAACCCGACGCCCTTACGCCCGATGACGTAGAGCACCGGCTCCTTGCCGTCCGCCTTGAGGCGCGCGATCAGCGACTCCGCCATCCTGATCGCGTTGGAGCTGTAACCGCCGGCCAGGCCACGGTCGCTGGTGACCAACAGGACGCCGGCCCGCCGCACCCGCTCGCGCGGGGTGAGCAGCGGGTGGTCGATCCGCGCGTTGGACGCCAGCGCCGTGAGCACACCGGTGATGGCCTGGGCGTACGGCAGGGACGCCTGCACCCGGGCCTGAGCCTTGGCGATCCGGCTCGTCGCCACGAGCTCCATCGCCTTGGTGATCTTCTTCATCGACTTCGCCGAGCGGATCCGTTGACGAAGAACGCGTACCTGGGCCGCCACGGGATCAGCTCTCGGCCGGGCGGTCGGTCGCGCTGTCGCGGAAGCGGGTCACCGTCTCGCGGTTCTCGTCGCCCTCAAGCGGCGCGGCCGGCGCGTCGTTGACCCGACGCTCGTCCTCCTTGTTGAGGAAGACCTGCTTGAACTCGGCGATCGCGCTGTCCAGGGAGCCGATGATGTCATCGTTCCACTGGTTGTCGGCGATGCCGGCCAGCACACCCTCGTGCTTGTGCCGCAGGTACTGGAGGAACTCCGACTCGAAGCGCCGGACCTCACCCACCGGGATGTCGTCCAGCTTGCCCTCGGTGCCGGCCCAGACCGAGACGACCTGCTCCTGCACCGGGAACGGCGAGTAGTTCGGCTGCTTGAGCAGCTCGACCAGGCGCGAACCGCGGTCCAGCTGGGCGCGGGAGGCCCGGTCCAGGTCGGAGGCGAAGGCGGCGAACGCCTCCAGCTCGCGGTACTGCGCCAGGTTGAGCCGCAGCGAACCGGCGACCTTCTTCATCGGCTTCACCTGCGCGGCGCCACCGACCCGGGAGACCGAGGTGCCGACGTTGATCGCCGGACGAACGCCCTGGTTGAACAGGTCGGTCTCCAGGAAGATCTGGCCGTCGGTGATCGAGATGACGTTGGTCGGGATGAAGGCCGAGATGTCGTTGGCCTTCGTCTCGATGATCGGCAGACCGGTCATCGAGCCGCCACCCAGCTCGTCGGAGAGCTTCGCGCAGCGCTCCAGCAGGCGGGAGTGCAGGTAGAAGACGTCACCCGGGTACGCCTCACGGCCCGGCGGGCGACGCAGCAGCAGCGACACGGCCCGGTACGCCTCGGCCTGCTTGCTCAGGTCGTCG
The DNA here is from genome assembly GCF_018070425.1 of Micromonospora sp. C81. Taxonomy (NCBI): domain Bacteria; kingdom Bacillati; phylum Actinomycetota; class Actinomycetes; order Micromonosporales; family Micromonosporaceae; genus Micromonospora; species Micromonospora sp. C81. The sequence continues at coordinate 61,150 of NZ_JAGPXS010000026.1, read as the reverse complement.
AAGACGATCAGAACGTGCTTGCCGCCGTACATCCAGTGCTGCCCGATGGACGAGCCGGTGTACGGGGCGAGGTACTTGAAGCCGGCCGGGTCGGACGCCGGGGAGGCCACGATCGTCGTGTACTCCATCGCGCCGGCCTCTTCCAGCTGCCCCTTGATCGAGGCGATGGTGGAGGCCTTCTGACCGATGGCGACGTAGATGCAGCGGACCTGCTTCTTCGGGTCGCCGGTGCGCCAGTTGTCCCGCTGGTTGAGGATGGCGTCCAGGGCGACAGTGGTCTTGCCGGTCTTGCGGTCACCGATGATCAGCTGCCGCTGACCCCGACCGATCGGGGTCATCGCGTCGATGGCCTTGATGCCGGTCTGCAGCGGCTCGTCGACGGACTGCCGGGACATCACGTTCGGAGCCTGAAGCTCCAGCTCGCGGAAGCCCTCGTTGGCGATGTCGCCGAGCGCGTCGATCGGATCGCCGAGCGCGTTGACCACGCGGCCGAGGAAGGCGTCGCCGACCGGAACGGAGAGAACCCGCTCGGTGCGCTTGACGCGCTGCCCCTCCTCCAGCTTGGCGGAGTCGCCGAGGACGACGACACCGATCTCCCGGACGTCGAGGTTCAACGCCACGCCGAGCGTGCCGTCCTCGAACTCGAGGAGCTCGTTGGTCATGGTCGAGGGCAGGCCCTCGACGTGGGCGATGCCGTCGCCGGTGTCGGCGACGGTGCCGACCTCCTCGCGGGAGACGTCGGACGAGTAGGAGGAGACGTAGCGCTCCAGGGCGCCGCGGATCTCCTCCGTCGAGATGGTCAGCTCGGCCATCCTCTGCTTCCTTAAAATTCAGGGGCCCGGGATACCTAGTACCAACCGGTCCGAATGGCGTCTGTCAATCCGGGCGCTGGGCGGCGGAGCCGCCGCCCCGATGCTGGGCGGCGAGGCCGCTCAGCCGCTGGACGGCGAGCCGTTCAGCGCTTCGCGAGCGCGTTGCGGGTCTCGTTGAGGCGGCGCAGGATGGTGCCGTCGTACAGGTCGGAGCCGACCCGGACGCTCACGCCACCGAGGACGGCTGGGTCGACCGTCTGCTTGACGGAGACCTCTCGACCGTATATCGCGGTGAGGCTCGCGCCCAGCCGACGCTCGTCCTCGTCACTCAACGGGGCCGCGACGGTCACGTACGCCACCTGCCGGTCACGCCGGTCGGCGGCGAGCTCGACCAGTCGGGTGAGCGCTCCGTTGAAGGAACGTCCCCCGAACCCGCCGAGCGCCGCCTCGACGAGGCGGACGGTGACCGGGCGGGCCTTGTCGGTGAGCAGCTCACGGGCCAGGGTGGCCCGCTGCTCGACCGGGGCGACCGGGTCGGCGAGCGCGTTGCTCAGCGCCGACTGACCGGCCACGACCTGACCGAAGCGGAACAGCTCGTCCTCGACCTCGCCCAGCTCGCCGGCCTTGTCGGCGCTGGCGAGCAGCGCCTCCACGCCCAGTCGCTCGGCGCCGCTGAGCAGCTCCGACGGTGCCGACCAACGGCCGGACACCAGGACCACGAGCAGGTCGAGCGCGTCCGCGCCGATCCGCCCACCCAGCATGTCGCCGAGCAGGGCGCCACGGTCCTCGCCGGACCGGGACGGCTCGGAGAGCGCCCGGCGCAGCCGCGGCTCACGCCGCAGCAGGGTCGCCACGGAGAGGATGGCGTCGGCGGTGGAGGCCACCGCCGACGGCTCCGCGCCGCGGACGTACGCGTCGAGGCGCTCGGCCGCGACCTTGTACGACTCCCGGCTGGCGGCCTGCATCAGCGGGCCCCAGTGCTCTCGAGGCCGCTCAGGAACCGGTCGACGGTGCCCTTGCGTCGCGCCTCGTCGGCCAACGACTCGCCAACGATCTTGCTGGCGAGGTCCACCGCGATCGTGCCGACCTCCGTGCGCAGCTCGCGCACGATGGTGGCCCGCTCGGCGGCGAGCGCGTCCTTGCCGGCCTGGATGACCCGGTCGGACTCCTCCCGCGCCTTGGCGAGGATGTCCTGCCGGATGCCCTCGGCGTCGGCCCGCGCGTCGTCACGGATCTTGGCGGCGTCGGTCCGAGCCTCAGCGAGCTGGGCACGGTATTGCTCGAGCAGCTGGTTCGCCTCGGCCTGGGCGGCCTCGGCGCGCTTGATGCCGCCCTCGATCGCGTCGACCCGAGCCTGGAACGTCTGCTCCATGCGGGGGAAGACGAACTTCATCAGCACGAAGCAGAGAACGATGAAGGCGATCCCACCGACCACGATCTCTTGCCAGATCGGAATGATCGGGTTGTGGGATTCACCACCCTCAGCGGCGAGGAAGTACATAGGTGACCTCCCGGTCGACGAGCGGGATTAGAGCTGGCCCTGCCAGATGAAGCCGAAGGCGATACCCAGCAGCGCGAGCGCCTCGATGACGGCGAAGCCGATCCAGACGTACGGCAGGGTCATCCGCGACGACTCCGGCTGACGGGCGGTCGACTGGATGTAGGCGGCGAAGACCAGGCCGACGCCGATACCCGGACCGATGGCCGCGAGGCCGTAGCCGATGGCGGCGGTGCTGCCAACGACACCTTCTGCGGCGGCGACGTAATCCATTAGTGGTTCCTCCTGGTTATCACGCGTGTCTCTCACGCGGGACGACAACGGTTGGTGCGGTGGATCAGTGCTCTTCGGCGAGCGCGCCCTGCACGTAACTGGCGGTGAGGACGGTGAAGACGTATGCCTGCAGGCAGATCACCAGGAACTCGAGGAAGGTGAGCGCGATGGTCATCACCCAGGAGAGCACCGAGACCGGAGCCAGCCAGGCGTTGGCGCTCAGCATGGCGAAGCCACCGAGCGTGAAGACCAGCAGGAGCATGTGGCCGGCGAACATGTTCGCGAAGAGACGAACCGCAAGGGAGAACGGCCGGACGATGAACGTCGAGAAGAGCTCGATCGGGATCAGCAGCGGCAGGATGAACCACGGCGCCGGCGGAACCAGAGAGTTCTTGAAGTATTTGACGAACCCGTGCTTCTTGATGCCGACGTAGTTGAACAGCACGTAGCTGATGATCGCGAGGAACGCCGGGAAGGCGATGTGCGAGTTCGGCGAGATCTGGAAGAACGGCACGATCGCGAAGAAGTTCGTCAGCAGCACGAAGCAGAAGAGCGTCGTGAAGTACGGAGCGAACCGCACCCCCGCGTGACCGATCATGTCGACCGCGATGTTGTTGCGCACGAAGCCGTAGATCGACTCGGCGAGCCACTGCTTCTTGGTCGGCACCAGCTGCGGCTTCCGGTAGGTCGCCAGGAAGAAGATGATCAGGACGCCGACCGCGACCCAGACCATTGCCGTGATCTTGGTGAACCAGTACGAGTCGTGCGCACCCCAGGGCAGGATGCTGGGCAGGTAAAAGTCCTCCACACTGGGTGGGAATGCCGCCTGGCCCGCTGCCAGAACGTTCGCCTGTCCGAACACCGCGTCCCTTCCTAAGTAGGCGTGCCGAGTCGGCGGACGACCAGGATGATGCCCCCGGCCATACCGAGCACGACGCCGATCCCGGTGGCAACGCCGCCGGTGTCGAGCCACTGGTCAATCAGCCAGCCGATGAAACCCCACACGAGCATGCCTCCGATGAGGTAGCTGAGCGCGGTCCAACCCTGACCGGCGCCGGACGGAATATCGTCCGGTTCACCGGCGGGACGGGGGGTTTGGTCACCAGCCATGACGGGGCGAACGATATCAGCCGGGAAGACGAGGCTGTGCCTCACCCCCCGCACAACCATCGTTGTGTGGGCTTCTCGTGGGCGCCGTCGTCTGTGGGCACGCTACTCCCCTTCCGCCCGTCGGAAAATGACCGGAGGCCGACACATTGCGGCGCGTCCGCTGGTTGGGACGACCTGCCAACGGCCAGGTCAGCCCTGCGGCCGGCGGGCGTGCACCGTGGTCAGCCACCAGATGTGCACCGCCGTCCACACTGCCACCCCGGAGACGATGCCGAGGCAGAGCGGGACCAACCCGGCCCAGCCGGTCGACGCCACCGCCACCATCACCACGCCCAGCAGGGTGAACTTCAGCACGTACAGGCCCAGCCCGAGCGGCAGCAACAACTGCGGGTTGACCTGGTCGGCCCGGGCCAGCACCACCGTGGTCAGGGTGTAGCTGAGCACCGTGACGCCCACGCCGGCCGCCGCGCCGAGCGCCGCCGTCGCGCCGCCGGTCACCGCACCCACCACCGCGGCGACCACCGCCAACGCCGCCGACGCGGCCAGCAGCACCGGCAGGTGCCGCAGCCGCCACCGCCGGTCGGCGTCGGGCTCGACCACCCCGGGCTCAGCCACGGGGGTACGCCGGAAACGCCGCGACCAGCTCGGCCACCTCGGCGCCGAGCCGAGTCAGCTCGTCGGCGCCTCCCGGTGCCCCGGGATCGGTGCGCACCGCACGGGCGATCAGGGTGGCCACCTGCCGCATCTCCCCCTCCCGCATGCCCTGGGTGGTGACGCTCGGCGTGCCCACCCGGATGCCGGAGGCCACCATCGGCGGCTGCGGGTCGTACGGGATGGCGTTCTTGTTCAGGGTGATCGACGCGGCGTCGCAGCGTCGCTCGGCCTCGGCGCCGGTCACCCCCAGCTCCCGCAGGTCGATCAGGGCCAGGTGGGTGTCGGTGCCACCGGACACCGGGCGCATGCCCTCGTCGGTCAGCCCGGCGGCGAGCGCCTGGGCGTTGGTGACGACCTGCCTGGCGTACGTCTGGAACTCCGGCTGGGCGGCCTCGCGCAGCGCGACCGCCTTGGCCGCGACGGCGTGCATCAGCGGGCCACCCTGGGTGAAGGGGAAGACCGCCTTGTCGATGCGCTGGGCCAGCGACTCGCGGCACAGGATCATGCCGCCGCGCGGACCGCGCAGCACCTTGTGGGTGGTGGCGCAGACGACGTCGGCGTACGGCACCGGGGACGGGATGGCCCGGCCGGCGACCAGGCCGATGAAGTGCGCGGCGTCCACCATCAGGTACGCGCCCACCTCGTCGGCGATCTCCCGGAAACGGGCGAAGTCGATCAGCCGGGGGTACGCGGTGGCACCACAGATGATCAGCTTGGGTCGGTGCGCCCGCGCCAGGTCCCGTACCTCGTCGTAGTCGATCTGCTCGGTGTCCGGCCGCACCGGGTAGCCGACCGGGCGGAACCACTTGCCGGAGAAGTTCACCCGGCTGCCGTGGGTGAGGTGCCCGCCGTGCGGCAGGTCCATCGCCAGCACCGTGTCACCCGGCTGCACCAGCGCGGCGTACGCGGCCAGGTTGGCGCTCGCACCGGAGTGCGGCTGGAGGTTGGCGTGCTCGGCCCCGAAGAGCTCCTTGGCCCGGGCGATGCCGATCTCCTCGGCCCGGTCCACCTCGGCACAGCCGCCGTAGTAGCGCCGGCCCGGGTAACCCTCGGCGTACTTGTTGGTCAGGGTCGAGCCGAGCGCGGCCAGCACCGCCGGCGAGGTCAGGTTTTCGCTGGCGATGAGCTGCAGGCCACCCCGCAACCGGTCCAGCTCGCCGAGGACCACCCCGGCGATCTCCGGGTCGGTGGCCCTGAGCTGCGCGAAATCCGGCCCCCAGAAGGTGCTCGTCTCGGTCTCCACAGCGAACGAGTCTAGGGGGCCGCACACTGGGACCTGTGAGATGCCTCGTCACGGGAGCCACCGGATACATCGGCGGGCGGCTGACACCGCTGCTGCTGGCCGACGGGCACACCGTCCGCTGCCTCGCCCGCAAGGCCGTCCGGCTGCGGGACGTGCCCTGGGCCTCGGCGGCCGAGATCGTCGAGGGGGACCTGAGCCGGCCGGAGACGCTGCCCGCCGCATTCGCCGACGTGGACGTCGCGTACTTCCTGGTGCACTCCCTGGGCCGGCCCGACTTCGAGGAGGCCGACCGCACGGCGGCGACCAACTTCGCGGCGGCGGCCCGCGCTGCCGGCGTACGCCGGATCGTCTACCTGGGCGGGCCGGAGCCGGCGTCCGACGCGGAGGTCCCGTCCCCCCACCTGCGGTCCCGGGCCGAGGTGGGCCGGATCCTGCTGGCCAGCGGGGTGCCGACGGCCGTGTTGCGGGCCGCGGTGATCATCGGCTCCGGCTCGGCGTCGTTCGAGATGCTGCGGTACCTGACCGAGCGGCTACCCGCCATGATCACCCCGCGCTGGGTCCACAACCGGATCCAACCGATCGCGGTCCGCGACGTGCTGCGCTACCTGGCCGGCTCCATCGCGCTTCCGCCGGACGTCAACCGGGGCTTCGACATCGGCGGGCCGGACGTGCTGACCTTCCTCGACATGATGCAGCGCTACGCCCGGGTGGCCGGGCTGCGCCGACGGATCATCGTGCCGGTCCGCGCGCTCACCCCGTCGCTCTCGTCGCACTGGGTCGGCCTGGTCACCCCCGTGCCGAATGCCATCGCCCGTCCCCTGGTGGAGAGCCTGATCCACGAGGCGGTCGCGCACGAGCACGACATCGCCCGGTACGTGCCGGACCCACCCGGTGGGCTGACCGGCTTCGACGACGCGGTGGCGCTGGCGCTCGCCAAGGTGCGTGACGCCCAGGTGGAGACCCGTTGGTCGAACGCGAGCGGCCCGGACGCGCCCGCCGAGCCGTTGCCCACCGACCCGAAGTGGTCCGGCGGCACCGCCTACACCGACGTCCGCGAGAGGGTGGTGGACGCCCCACCGGCGGCGCTCTGGCGGATCGTCGAGGGTGTCGGCGGGGAGCACGGCTGGTACTCGTTCCCGCTCGCCTGGTCGATCCGCGGCTGGCTGGACCGGCTGGTCGGCGGGGTCGGGCTGCGTCGGGGCCGACGCGACCCGCACCGCCTCCAGGTCGGTGAGGCGCTGGACTTCTGGCGGGTCGAGGAGATCGTCCCGGGCGAGTTGCTCCGGCTGCGCGCCGAGATGCGGCTGCCCGGCCGGGCCTGGCTGGAGATGCGGGTGCTGCCAACTGACGACGGCCGCAGCCGCTACCAGCAACGCGCGGTCTTCCTGCCACGCGGGCTGAGCGGCCACGCCTACTGGGGGTCGGTGGCGCCCTTCCACGCGGTGGTCTTCGGCGGGATGGCTCGCAACATTGCGCGCAACGCCGAACAGGCCCCCTGATCCCCGCAGGTCTCAGTTGCCGGTGCGGGCTCCGGTGACCTGGAGGGCGGTTCGTTCGCTCGGCGGGACGAAGTCGCGTACCGGTTGGTCGCGCAGGGCGACGGCGAGCACCTCGCCGACCGCGTCCACCATCCGGGCCTGTACCGCCTGACCGACCGCGTCCCGGGGATCGTCCGGGTTCGCCGCCATCGAGGCGACCGCCAACTGCGGCGTGAACGCCACCACGGTCTCCGTCTCGTACCGCTCCGAGCTGCCGGTCTTGCCCGCCACGGGACGGCCGAGCCGCGCGCGCAGCCCGGGTGCGGTGGCGCCGTCGCAGCGCCCGTACATCGACTGGTCGCCGACCGGGCAGCGTGCCGCGTCGGTGGCCGCCCGGGCCACGTCGGGGTCGAGCACCTGCCGGCAGTCCGGCTTGGCGGCGTCGACCGGCCGGCCACCCGAGTCGGTGATCGAGACCACCGGCAGCGGTGCGCACCAGGTCCCCTCGGCAGCCACGGTGGCGTACGCGGTGGCCAGGTCCAGCGGCGTCGTCGCGGCCACGCCCAGGGTGAACGGGCCCCAGTTCTTCGCGCCGTAGCGGGCCAGCTTGGCGTCGGAGTCGGCCCGCAGCACGATGCCGAGCCGCTCGGCCATCTCCACCACCCGGTCGGCGCCCACCTTCTCGGTGAGCCAGGCGAAGTACGTGTTCACCGAACGGCCGAACGCGCTCCACATGGTGCGCGGGCCGTCCATCGACGAGGGGCTGGCGTTCGTCGGGCACCAGTGACCGTCACAGCTCGCCGCCCCGGTGACCGGGAAGCGGGTGAGCAACTGGGTCGGCGCCACGAAGTCGGTCGACAGCGGCAGGCCGGACTCCAGCGCGGCCAGCATGGTGAAGAGCTTGAACGTCGAGCCACCCTGGTACCCCTCGATCGCCCCACCGCCGGCGACCAGCTGGTTGACGGTGTTGGGGCGGTTCTTCTGCCCGACCGGGTTGTCCTGCACGCTGTAGGCACGGTTCACCGACATCGCCAGCACCCGCCCGGTGCCCGGCTGCACCACGGCGGTCGGCACCGCCTCGGCGTCCGTCGGCCGGTAGATCTTCAGCACCTGCTCGGTGGTGGCCCGCTGCACCCCCGGGTCCAGCGACGACACGATCGAGAACCCGCCCCGGCGCAGCGCGCGCTGCCGCTCGTCGGCCGTCGCGCCGAACGCGGACTGGCTGCTCCACCAGCGGGTGAACCAGTCGCAGAAGAAGCCCCAGTCGTTGTGCGCCTCGGGCACCCCGGTGCAGTCGTTCGGGGTCTCATTCGGCTGAAGCTGCAACGGTTCGGCCCGGGCCGCCGCCGCCGCGTCCGCCGGCACCTGCCCCGACTCCACAAGCCGCTCCAACACGTACGACCGTCGGGCCAGCGCGGCGTCGGCGTCGCCGTTGATCGGGTCGTCGCTGTCCGGTGACCGGACCAGACCGGCCAGCAGCGCCGCCTGGGACAGGGTCAGGTCGGCCGGAGACCGGGAGAAGTAGCGCTTGCTGGCCGCCGCGATGCCGTACGCCCCTGCGCCGAAGTAGGCGATGTTGAGGTAGCGGGTGAGGATCTGCTCCTTGTCGAGCTCCCGTTCCAGCGCGAGCGCGTAGCGCATCTCCTGGAGCTTGCGCACTGTGGTGACCTCGGTGGCGGCCACCCGCTGCGCCTCGGTCAGCCGGGGGTCGCTGCTGAGCACGTTGCGGACGTACTGCATGGTCAGCGTGGAGGCGCCCTGCCGCGTCCGCCCGTCCCGCTTGTTGACGGTGAACGCGCGCAACACGCCGCGCAGGTCCACGCCGCTGTGCTGGTAGAACCGGACGTCCTCGGCGGCCACTATGGCCTGGCGCATCACCGGGGCCACCTCGTGCAGCGGCACGTCCACCCGGTCCTCCTGGTAGAAGGAGGTGATCACTGTGGTGCCGTCGTTGGCGTAGAGGTTGGAGCGCTGGGCGGTCGGCGGCGTACGGAGTGTGTTCGGCAGCTCTGAGTACGGCGTGGACAGGTTGCTGAACCCGATCCCGAAGGCCAGGGCCGCCGGCAGGGCGGCTGCGGCCAGCACCAACCCGGCCAGCACTCCGGCGATCACCACGGTCAGCAGTTTGTCGAGATGGGCCCGGATCATCAGCTCTCCCCGCAGGAGCCGGTCACGCTAGGACCCGTTCAGGATGACCCGAAACGCCCCTTTCGCCACTGGTTTTCCCCAAACCCGGAGGAAACTCGCACCAAGGCTCAGGGCAGCAGTGCGCCGGCCAGCGGGTGCACCGTCTCCTCGATCTCGTCGGCGACCCGGCTGAAGCACTGGTCACCGCGACCCCACGGGTCGTCCAGATCATCGGTCGGCAACGCCGAGGCGCCCAACCGGACGTCATGGGCCGCCGCCACCAGAGCCACACCCCGGGCGTACACGGCCTCCGGGGTCGCGTCACCCGGCGGCAACGCGGTGGCGTCCACCGCGGCCAACAGCCGGCCGAACTCCCCCAGCACGAACGTGCGGGCCGCCGCGTCCGGCCGCAGCGCCACCACGTACTCCTGCTGGTCCGCCGTAGCGGTCAGGACCAGGTCGGCGGCGTCGATGTGGTCCGAGCGCAACTTGCGGGCGGCGAACCCCTCGACGTCCCCACCCCGGCCGGTCACCTGCCGCGCCGCCGGCGGGTTCATCTCCTCGCCCGCGTGCCAACCACCCGTCCCGGCGCTGTGGCTGTGCACCAGCTCCTCGGCGCGGGCCGGGTCCTCCGCACGCCGCGTCAACCGCTCCCGCACCGCCAGGGCGAGCAGCCGCTCCGCCATCGGCGAGCGGCAGATGTTGCCCATGCACACGTGCAGCACCGTGAACGGGGGCACTCAGACCGCCCGACCGTCGATGAGGTCCGGTACGACGTCGCGCAGCTTCTCCAACGGGATCGCCCCCGCCCGCAGCAGTTGCGGCACCTCACCGGTCAGATCCACGATCGTGCTGGGCACCGGGTCCGGGCAGGGCCCGGCCTCCAGGTAGGCCCGCACCGAGTAACTGAGCTGGTCACGCGCCTCCTCGGCGGTCACCGCGGCGGGCTGGCCGGTCTTGTTGGCCGACGAGACCGCCATCGGACCGGTCTCGCGCAGCACCTCCAGCGCCACCGGGTGCAGCGGCATCCGCACCGCCACCGTGCCCGTCTTGTCGCCCAGATCCCACTGGAGGCTCGGCGAGTGCTCGACGACGATCGTCAGGGCACCCGGCCAGAACGCCTCCACGAGATCCCGTGCGGCGGTGGGCAGCGAGAAGACCAACCCGTCCAGGGTGTGCCGCGAGCCGATCAGCACCGGCGGCGGCATCTGCCGACCCCGGCCCTTGGCATCGAGCAGCGCCTTGACCGCGTACGGGGTGAACGCGTCCGCGCCGATCCCGTACACGGTGTCCGTCGGAAGGACGACCAGCTCGCCGTTCTTGACCGCCTCGATCGCCGCAGCGATGCCGCGGTCCCGATCGGCGGGCGACCGGCAGTCGTAGAGCATCACGGGGAGTCAGTCTGCCACGCCGCCCCGATCGGGGCGTGCTGGCCGTCCGCCCGTCGGGACGCGGTGGCGAAGCGGGGCCGTCCGGTGAGGTCCCGATGCTCCGTGACAGCGGTGAACCCGCCGTGCCCGGCGAGCAGCCCGGGCACCGCCGCGCCGTGCGTGTCGTCGTGCTCGACCCCGAACGCGCCACCGGGGCGCAGCAGCGCCGCCGCCCGGGTGACGACCGGCCGGATCACCGCCAGACCGTCCGCGCCGCCGAAGACCGCCTCCGCCGGGTCGTGCCCGGCCACCTCCGGGGGGACCACCACGTCGTCCGGCACGTACGGCGGGTTGCAGAGCAGCACGTCCACCCTGCCCACCAGGTCCGCCAGCAGATCCGGCGCGGTCACGTCGGCCTCGACCACCTCGATCGGCCGGTCCCCCGCCGCGGCCCGCTCCGCCGCGTTGCGCCGCAGCCAGGCCAACGCCGCCGGGGACCGCTCCACCGCGATCACCCGCGCCCCCGGCAGCTCCTGGGCGACCGCCAGCGCGATGGCGCCCGAGCCGCTGCACAGGTCGACCACCACCGGGTCGGGCCGGCCCTGGGCCTGCTCGACGCCCCACCCGGCCAGCAACTCGGTCTCCGGCCGGGGCACGAAGACACCCGGGCCGACCAGCAACTCAAGGTGCCGGAACCCGGCGCGACCGGTCAGATGCTGCAACGGCTCCCGCCCGGCGCGACGACGCGTCAGGTCGTCGAGCCGCGCCAACTGGTCGTCGCTGAGGTCGTCGGCGAGCGCCAGCCGACCCCGGGGCACCCCGAGCACGTACGCGGCCAGCAACTCGGCCTCCACCCGGGCCGAGCCGACCCCGGCGGCGGCGAGCACCCGGGCCGATCGGGCCACTGCGACGGACGGACGGGTGGGGCCTGTCCCTCCGGGGGGGTGTTGCGGCAGAGTACTCACGACATAATCATGAAGCGTCGCGGGCGGCGCGACGAACAGGTGCGCCCAGCGCGCACGGCAGGAGGTTGGCGGGTGGGCTGGCTCGACCGGGTCGATGACCAGGTTGATGTCCTCACGCACGCCCGCGCACTGCAGGAGGCCAGCCGTTCCGCTGAGTCGTACGTCCTGCTGGAGCGTGTGATCCGCACCACGGCCGACCCGGCCGCGCGAGCGGACGCGCTGGTGCAGCGCCTCTCCGCACTGATCAATCTCGGTCGGACCGCGGAGTTCACCCGGGCCATCGAGGAGGCGTCGGCGGCGGTTCGCGACCTCGCCGAGCCGTACCTGCACGGGCACCTCAACGCGCTGGCCGCGCTCGCCGCCCACCACCAGGGCGCACTGGACCGCTGCGTCATGCACCTCGTCCGAGCCGCCCGCGCCCTGGGTGCGGTGGAGGACCCGGACCGGGACACCGCGTGGGGCTGGCACGACCTGGCGATGGCCTACAGCTACCTCAGCTTCCACGGTTACGCCCTCGGCGCCATCGAGCGGGCCCGGCAGCTCGGGTTGACCGCCGGCATCCCCGAGGAGACGTTCGCCGCGCCGGGCATCCGGCTGCGCAACGCGGTGGCACTGGACCACAACGGCGACAGCGACGGGTGTCTGCGGGTGCTTCGGGACGTGGCCGCCGACCTGGCACGCTTCGTCCGCACCGGGCGGGCCGGCCAGCTCCGCCCGAGCAGCCTCGCCGCGTACGGCTACGCGGCGGCTCGGCAGGCCGCGCTCGGCGACCAGGTGGCGACCACCGGGGAGGCCGAGCCGGCCCGGTTGATCAGCCACGGCGGAGACAGCGCCCGCGCCCGCGACATGCGGCAGCTCGGGCAGGTGTGCCTCGCCGTGGCCGCCGGGCGGCCGATCGAGGCGGTCACCCGGTTGGACACCGTGCACGTGTCCACCGAGACGCTCGGAGCGGCCGAGCCGGCCCGACTGCGCAGCATCGCGCTGACCCGCGCCGGAGACCACCCGGCGGCGCACCGGGCCGACCGCCTGGCGTTCCGGCTCGCCGCCCAACGCAACGACCGGCTGCGGGACGTCTACATCGACGGCATCGCCGCCCGCATCGACCACGAGGAGATGCGCCGCGAGGCGGCGCGGTTCGAGGGCGAGGCGTTGACCGACCCGCTCACCGGGCTGCCCAACCGACGCCGGCTGGAGCGGTACATCACGGCAGTGGTCACCCGGGGCGAGCGGGTGGTGATCGGCGTCTGCGACCTGGACGGCTTCAAGGCGGTCAACACCCGGCACGGCCACCACTCCGGCGACCTGGTGCTGCAACGCATCGCCGGGGTGATCAACCGGGTGATGCGCCGGGGCGACTTCGTGGCCCGCTACGGCGGTGACGAGTTCGTCGTGGTGCTGCCGGACACCGGCATGACCGAGGCCGCCGAGGTGGCCCGCCGGATCGAGGCCGCCGTCCGACTTGAGGACTGGGAGTCGCTGGTGCCGGGCACGCCGGTCGGGGTGAGCATCGGCTTCGCGGAGGTCTCCGGCGGCAGTGGGCTGCGCGACGCGCTCAGCGTCGCCTTCGAGCTGGCCGACCGGGAGATGCTGCGCGCCAAGTCCCGTCCCCGCGCGAGCTGACCGCCAGGGCTCGCGTCGATCAAGGACTTGTGGTGCCTCACCAAAGGCCCACGACGCGACAAACCACCCACCACAATCCCATGATCGACGGCGACGGGTCGCGCGCGGCCGGGCTGCTCAGCGGCGGGTCAGCTCGGTGTCGCCGGCCAGCCGGGCGGCGCGGTCCGCCTCCGTGAGGGCGTCCAGCACCCCGTCCAGCTCGCCGGCGAGCGCCAGGTCGAGGTTGTACGCCGTGTAGCCGATCCGGTGGTCGGTGATCCGGTTCTGCGGATAGTTGTAGGTGCGGATCCGCTCCGAGCGGTCCACCGTGCGCACCTGGGCCTTCCGGGCGTCCGAGGCGGCGGCGTCGGCCTGCTCCTGGGCGGCGGCCAGCAGCCGGGCCCGCATGATCCGCATCGCCTGCTCCCGGTTCTGCAACTGGGACTTCTCGTTCTGGCAGGAGACGACGATGCCGGTCGGCAGGTGGGTGATCCGCACCGCCGAGTCGGTGGTGTTGACCGACTGGCCGCCCGGGCCGGACGAGCGGAACACGTCGATGCGCAGGTCGTTCGCGTCGATGGTGACGTCGACGTCCTCGGCCTCCGGCAGCACCAGCACCCCGGCGGCGGAGGTGTGGATCCGGCCCTGCGACTCGGTGACCGGGACACGCTGCACGCGGTGCACGCCACCCTCCCACTTGAGTCGGGACCAGACGCCGCTGCCGCCCTCCGGCACACCCTTGGTCTTGATGGCGAGCGAGACGTCCTTGACCCCGCCGAGGTCGGAATCCTGCGCGTCGATCACCTCGGTGATCCAGCCATGGCGCTCGGCATAGCGGGTGTACATCCGCAGCAGGTCGCCGGCGAACAGCGCCGACTCCTCGCCACCCTCGCCCGCCTTGATCTCGACGATCACGTCCTTGGCGTCGTGCGGGTCGCGCGGGATGAGCAGCTCGGCGAGGCGTTCCTCCAGCACGGGCAGGGTCGCGGCGAGCGACTCCGCCTCGCTCGCGAAGGACGGGTCCTCCGCGGCAAGCTCGCGGGCCGCCACCAGGTCGGCGCGGGCCTGTTCCAGCTCGTCGGCGGCCTTGTGCAGCGGCACCAGCTCGGCGTAGCGGCGGCCGACCCTGCGCGCGGTCGCCTGGTCGGCGTGGATGGCCGGATCGGCCAGCCGCTTCTCCAGCTCCGCGTACTCGTCGAGGAGGCCGGCCAGACGCTCGCTGCTCATGCTGCGGATGCTCCTTCGACGGTGCGAGCCGGGAGAGCCGGAAGGCCGGCGGCCGGGCGGAAACTGGGGGAAATGCGGACGGCGCCCGCGTCCGGCGAAAAACCGGACGCGGGCGCCGAACGTGGAACTACTTGGCCTTCTTGGCCTGAACCTTGGCGTACTTCTGCTGGAACTTCGCGACCCGGCCGGCGGTGTCGAGAACGCGCTGCTTACCGGTGTAGAACGGGTGGCAGGCGCTGCAGGTCTCGGCGTGGATCGCCCCGCCCTTGGCGGTGCTGCGGGTCGTGAACGTGTTGCCACAGGAGCAGCTGACCTCGGTGGTCACGTACTCCGGGTGGATGTTTGCCTTCATCGCCTCGGTCCTCTCGTTGGTGGTCGCCGGGTCGCCGTCATCGCTCGTCGCGCCGTACGCGACGGGCTCGGGCGTGAACCGGAACCGGTGGCCGATTGACCAGTGTGCCATGGGCCTGAGCCGACCCGGTAATCGGGCCGCACACCTCGTCCGGCATCGTCAACACGTGCCTCCCCGTCCGCATTCCCACCGCCAGGCGGGGCATTCGCCCACCCGGCGGACCGCCACCAGGTGCCCCGCAGGGGGTACGCACGCCGAGCCGGAGGTGCGACGTCGATGACCCGCCTGATCGCCACCCGGGGACTGCCCGCCTCGGGCAAGACGACGTTCGCCCGCACGCTCCAACCCTCCGTGGTCCGGGTCAACCGGGACGACCTGCGCCGGATGCTGCACGGCGAGCGGCTGTTCACCCAGTGGGCCGAGGCCCAGGTGACAGTCGTCCAGCGGGCCCAGGTCGAGGCGTTGCTGAGGGCCCGCGCGGACGTCTGCGTGGACGACACCAACCTGCGCTCACGAACGTTGCGGGACTGGGCTGAGCTGGCCGCCCGCCACGGCGCGGACTTCGAGGTGCACGACTTCACCGACGTGCCGCTGGCCGAGTGTCTGCGCCGCGACGCCGCGCGCCCGGTCGCCGAACAGGTCGGCGCCGAGGCGATCCGTCGGCTGCACGAGCGGTACCTGGAGGGGCGGACCCTGCCGCTGCCGGTGCCGCAGGCCCGCACCGGGCACCCCGCCGTCGTGCACCCGCCGTCGACCGAGCCACCCGAGATCGTGCTGGTGGACATCGACGGCACCGTCGCGCTGGCCGTGTCCCGCAGCCCGTACGACATGACCCGGGTGGGCCAGGACGAGCCGAACACGGCGGTGATCGCGGCGGTCCGGGCGATGCACGCGGCCGGATACGGGGTGGTCTTCTGCTCCGGGAGGGACGCCTCCGCCCGCGCGGCCACCGAGGCGTGGCTGGCCCGGCACGTCCGGGTCCCCTACCTCGGCCTGCACCTGCGTGCCGTCGGCGACTCCCGGAAGGACTCGATCGTGAAGCGGGAGATCTACGACCGGGAGATCAGGGACCGTTACCGGGTGGCCGGCGTCTTCGACGACCGTGTCCAGGTGGTCCAGATGTGGCGGGCCCTCGGCCTGACCGTCTTCCAGGTGGCCGACGGCGACTTCTGAGGTGTCCGGACGGGCCCCGCGCGTGGGGGCCCGTCCGGACAGTTCACCTGGTGACGGTGATGGTGGCCTCGGCACGGGCGCCGTTGACCTCGACCGTCAGGCGTACCGGCGCGGCGGGCCGCAGTGCCGTCAGGGTGCCGGTAGCCGGGTCGAATCGGGCGGTGTGCCATGGGCGCACCCCGGCCGCCGAGCCGATGTGCACTCCCGGTGAGGCCGACCAGTCGGCGCTGACCGGTGCGGCCACCGGGACCGTACGCCCGCCGGGCTGGGCCAGCGTGGCGGTGACCATCGCGGGGGTGCCGACCGCGACGCTGGCCGGGGCGGCCACCGTGAGCCGGTCGACGTGCGCGTGGAACTCCGCGTCCACCCAGCGTGGGCCCTCGGCGAGCGGGTCACGGCGGGCCCGGTCCGCCTCGGTCGAGGTCACCGGGTCCACGCCGAACTCCGTCCAGCCGGTGAAGCCTCCCTGGTCGGCAGGGGTGGACGGCGTCTTGCCCGCATTGCCGTTGATCACGTACGGCACACCGTCGACACGGTCGGCGTGGAAGGTGCCGACGTGCCCGCCCACGAACAGCGCTCCCTTGCCGGTGCGGTGCTGGAAGTCGGCCAGCCACTGCTCCAGCAGCGCCGCCTCCTTGCGGTCGCCAAGCTGGCTGGCCTGCGCCGGGCTGGGGTCGCGGGGCGGGTGGTGGTGCAGGACGACGACCGAACCCACACGTCGGTCGGTGGCCGCCGCGTCCAGCGTCTCGCGGAGCATCCGTACCTGGTCGAAGCCGCCGCCGCGCAGCGTCCCGGTGGACGAGTTCAGCGTGACAAACCGGGTGCCGTTGTGGTCGAACACCCGGGAGGTGGCACCGAACGCGGCAGCGAAGTTGCTGATCGGGGCGCCCATGATCTCGTGGTTGCCGGGCACGTAGTACCAGGGCAGCGCGTCGCCCAGCTCCTCGTCGAGGATCCGCCGGGCCAGCGCGAAGTCGGCCGGGTAGGCGGTGTCCACGAAGTCGCCGTTGATCAGGAGGAAGTCCGGCCGGGCCGCCCGCACCTCGCGCAACGTCCGCCGAGCCTGGGCGACCAGGTCGCTGTCCGGGTTGGCGGCGACGAACTGGGCGTCGGAGAGCACCGCGAACCGCCACGGCGCGCCGTCCACAGTGCCGTCGCGGACCACCACCCGATCGGTACGCGGGGCCACCTCCGGCACGTCGACAGTCGGGGGCACCTTTGCCACCAGGTCGTCGATGATCACCTCGCTGGTGTACTGCGCGGCGGCGTTCGTCTCGGCCACGTAGAAGCGGCGTATCCGCACCGGGTACTGCACCCCGGCCGGCACCGCGAACTCCACGTACCGCCAGCCGGTCCAGGTGATCAGTGGGCCACGCAGCACGTGCTGGGTGTCCTGGGCGTCGTGCAGGTGCAGGCTGGGCCACTCCCCGGTGCCGGTGCCGTGGATCCACATCCCGAAGGCCTGCGGCTGACCGGGCACCTCGATCCAGGCGGGCGGGTCGGCGTACGCGGCCCGCGTGCCGGTGGACTGGCCGAAGTCGTACGACATGCGCAGGCCGGTGCCGGTGTGCCCCGGCGCGGGCGCGACCGACCCGCTGGCGCGGGCCTGGCTGAAGCGCCAGGAAGCGGCGTCGTCGAACCCGGCGACCGGCACGTCGGTCAGGCCGACGGTGACCGGCAGGACCACGCTCGTGCGGCCGACGCGAACGGTCACCAGGCCGGAGCCGGTGTCCCCCAACGCGGCGACGGACAGGTTGCCGTCCCCGGTGGGGGTGATCCGCAGCAGATCCCGGTCGTAGTCGAGGGTGAGGTCGGCCGGCTCGATCGGCGCGGTGTTGCCTTCGGCGTCGTACCCGACCACGCCGACCAGGGCGTTGCCGTCCCGCCCGGTCAGCCCGACCCGCGGCGTGGTGGTGCCGATCCGGGCCAGCGGGCCGAGCACTGTGAGGTTCAGGGAGCCGGTGACCCGTCCCCGTGCGGCGGTGACCGTGCTGGCCCCCGGCGCGCCGGCGTGGAACACGCCGTCACGGTCGACCCGGCCGCGTACCGCCGGGGTCGCCCGCCAGGTGGGGGCACCGGCCGCCGGGCCGTACGTCTCGTCGTAGCCGGATGCGGTGAGGGTGCGGGTCAGCCCCGGGAAGACCCGGTCGGGCCGCCCACCTCGCACCGGTGAGACACCCGGGGCGGCGGTGGGGTCGCTGGCCGTCTCGACCCAGTAGCCGGTGAGTCGCCCGCTGCCCTTCGGCGCGTAGATGGCCAGGCCGTTGGGCACAGCCCGCTCGCTGCCGTCGGAGGGGCCGTTCTCCACCTGCACGGCGGGCGAGCCCGGCTCCCGGGCCAGCAGCGTGGACGATCCGCCGCCATCCAGGTTGAGCGCGTGGTGGGCGCCCAGCTCGGCCATCATCCGGCCCATCTCGGTCTGCGTCACGCCGCGGCTGTCGACCTGACGACCGTCGACCGTCAGCATGATCATCTTTCGACCATCGGCGCTGAACCCGACAGCGGTGCGGGGGGCGAGGGTCGGATCGGCGATGCTCTGCACGACGCCGTCGCGGACCAGGACGTTGCCGCCTCCGACCGCCGCGTGCAGGGTGCTGCCGTCGGAGGGCTTCGGCCGCCAGGCCACCGTCACCGGGTCACCGGCGCGCAGGCCGGCCAGCGCGTCCGCGCCGAGGTCGCGGCCGAGCAGCACGGTGCTGCCTGCGGCGATCGGGCCGCTGCCGGCCACGCTTCCCACCGATGCCACCCGACCGTTGGTCACGGTGACCTCGACCACCCGGGCCGCGCCCTCCACGGCACGCTGCCGGGTGTACGCCCCCCACAGCTCGGTGAACGCGCCGATGCCGTCGGCCTGGACCATGTTGTTGAACTGGGTCAGCGGGACCGGCCCGGTGGGCAGGGTGGCGCTGCCGTCGAAGTTCACCTCGATCACCCGGCCGAGGCCGTTCGTGGTGACCGCCACCGCGTTGCGGTGACCGCTGACCCCGGACTGGATCAGCTCCCCGTCCCGGACGCCCACGCCCTGGGCGGCACCCGAGTTGTTGATGTCGAAGAAGTCGCCGTTGACCGCGGCGACCGCGCGCGACTGGTCCACCGCCTGTCGCAGCGGCTCGGCCCGGCTGACCGCGCCGGAGTTGACGTAGTCGATCGTGGAGCCGCCGGCCAGATCGGTGGTGAGCGCGTCGGCGCGCAGCCAGCCCTCGGCGTCGTACCTGTCGAAGGACGTCAGCTGCACGCCCGGGGCGACCGGCCGGGTGGCCTTCGTGGTCTCCAGCCCGCCGGCCGGCTCCAGACCACCAGCGACGGCGGTCGGGGCGGTCGCGGCTGTCGGGGCGGCGGCCAGGCTGACCGAGCCGGCCGCTCGGGAGGACGCGGGCGGCGCGTCCTCAGCGATCGTGGGTGAGGCCAGGGACGGCGAGGCGACGGTGAATGGGGCGACGGTGGGTGCGGCAGTCGCCGGTGGCGACAGGGCCAGGGCGAGCAGCGGCGTCAGCAGCAGGACGCCGGTGCGGCGGGCGGTTCGTCTGCGGGTACGCATGGACGACAGTCAACCCGGCAATGAATAGAAGTTTCAATACCTATCGACTGAACCGAAGGAAAATTCCATCAGGTGCCGCCCGGAGACATGACGAAGGGGCACGACCGGAGTGGCCGTGCCCCTTCGTCTCACCCGGGGATGGTTACTCCCCCGGCGTCGACTTCGCGATCTGCATCAGGAACTCGATGTTGGTACGTGTCTTCTTGAGCTTGTCGAGCAGCAGGTCCATCGCCGCCTGCGAGTCCAGCGAGTGCAGGACCTTGCGCAGCTTGTGGAGGATGGCCAGCTCCTCCGGCGCGAGCAGAACCTCTTCCTTACGGGTACCGGACGGGTTGACGTCGATGGCCGGGAAGGTGCGCTTGTCGGCGATCTTCCGGTCCAGCTTCAGCTCCGCGTTGCCGGTGCCCTTGAACTCCTCGAAGATGACCGTGTCCGCCATGGATCCGGTCTCCACCAGCGCCGTGGCGATGATGGTCAGCGAGCCACCGTTCTCGATGTTGCGAGCCGCGCCGAGGAAGCGCTTCGGCGGGTAGAGAGCGGTGGAGTCGATACCACCCGACATGATCCGGCCGCTGGCCGGCGCCGCCAGGTTGTACGACCGACCGAGCCGGGTCACCGAGTCGAGCAGCACGACCACGTCGTGCCCCAGCTCAACCAGGCGCTTGGCCCGCTCGATGGCCAGCTCGGCCACCGTCGTGTGGTCCTGCGGCGGACGGTCGAACGTGGCCGCGACGACCTCGCCCTTGATCGACCGCTGCATGTCGGTGACCTCTTCGGGCCGCTCGTCCACCAGCACCACCATCAGGTGGCACTCAGGGTTGTTGTGCGTGATCGCGTTCGCGATCGCCTGCAGCACCATCGTCTTACCCGCCTTCGGCGGCGACTGGATGAGTGCCCGCTGGCCCTTGCCGATCGGCATGACCAGGTCGATGACCCGGGTGGTCAGGATGTGCGGCTCGGTCTCCAGGCGCAGGCGCTCCTGCGGGTAGAGCGGAGTGAGCTTGTAGAACTCCGGTCGACGCCGGGCCTCCTCCGGCTCCATCCCGTTGATCGTGTCCAGCCGCATCAGCGGGTTGTACTTGTCGCGCCGCTGGTCACCGCTGTTGCCGCCCTCGCGGGCCGCCCGCACCGCACCGGTGATCGCGTCACCGCGGCGCAGGCCGTACTTCTTGATCTGGGACATCGAGACGTAGACGTCGTTCGGGCCGGCCAGGTAGCCGGTGGTCCGCACGAACGCGTAGTTGTCGAGCACGTCGATGATGCCGGCCACGGGGACGAGAACGTCGTCCTCGCTGACCTGCGGCTCACGCCCACCGGTGTCGGCACCGGTCTCGGTGCGCTCGCCCCGCCCGCGACGACGGTCCCGGAAACGGCTGCGCCGGCCGCGCCGGCCGCCACCCTCGCCGTCGTCGTCGTCGCTGTCCCGCTCGACACGCTCGACACGCTGACCACGGTCGTTGCGGTCACCGCGGTCGTTGCGGTCGGCCCGCTCCGGACGGTCGTTGCGCTCGGCACGCTCGCCCCGGTCGGAACGCTCCGCGCGGTCGTTGCGCTCGCCCCGGTCGGCACGGTCGCCCCGGTCGTTGCGCTCGCCCCGCTCGGCACGCTCGCCCCGCTCGGCACGCTCGCCCCGCTCGGCACGCTCGCCCCGGTCAGCACGCTCGCCCCGCTCGGCACGGTCGCCCCGGTCGGCACGCTCCGCGCGGTCGCCCCGCTCGGCACGCTCGCCCCGGTCGGAGCGCTCGCCCCGGTCGGAGCGCTCGGCGCGCTCCGGACGCTCGGCCCGGTCCCGGCGATTCTCGCCGCGGTCGGTCCGCTCGCCAGCGCCAGCCTCTTCGGTACGCGCCTCCTCGGCGCGGACCTCGGTCGGACGCGCCTCAGCGGGACGCGCCTCGGTCGGACGGGTCTCGGTCGGACGGGTCTCCGCTGCTGCGGTCCGGCTCCGCCGGGTGCGAGTGCGACCTTCGGTCTCGGCGGCCGGCTCGGCGGGCGCCTGATCGGCACTGCGCCCCTCGGCTGCCGGCCGGTCGGCGGTTTCCCGCACCTCGGCGCGCACCCCCTCACGGGTCGGAGCGGCCGCGGCCGCGACCTCGGCCCGTGGTCGAGGGGTCCCGGCGGCGTTGCCGCCCTGCCGCTCGGAAATCGCGGCGATCAGCTCGCCCTTGCGCATGCGAGCCGTGCCGGAGATGCCGAGCGACGCAGCCAGGCTCTGCAGCTCTGGCAGCAGCATCGCCGACAGACCGGTGCCGCTACGCCGACGACGGGCGGGAGCGGCTGCGGTGGCATCGCCAGCGACGTTGGAAACATCCGACGTCACGTCGGTGGTGTCGCTCAATGGATTCCTTCCCTCGTAAGGCCGTGGCTGCCCGGAGTCGAAACTCAGGTGGCCGGGCGGCCTCGGTGCACCCGCCTCGCAAGGACGCGTCGCGGGAGTCTGTGACACAGCAGCCGGTCGGTATCCCGACTCACCAACGTCGGTGAGCAGGTCTCGCCGTCTGCGGCGACCTGTGGAAACTGCGGTGCGGCGTGGGCCTTGGCAGGGGTAGACGGGCTGACCGCCGAGAGCTTCGGGGGTGCGCCGCCCCGCAGGAGATCGCGTGCTTCGCGGCTGTGCTAGGTCTAGAGCGTAATCAACTCTTCCGACCTGCGGCAACAGGGTCCCGCTCGGCGTGTCCAAGTCTACCCCGGGCAACCCGTGCGCCGCTGACGTCTATCGGTAACTGCCAGATCTG
The DNA here is from genome assembly GCF_018070425.1 of Micromonospora sp. C81. NCBI lineage: Bacteria > Bacillati > Actinomycetota > Actinomycetes > Micromonosporales > Micromonosporaceae > Micromonospora > Micromonospora sp. C81. Next base: position 38,999 of record NZ_JAGPXS010000026.1, on the reverse strand, counting down.
CCAGTCTGTTCCCGCTGGGAAGCTCGCCGGAGGCTCGCTGAGCGCCAGCACAGTCGGCCCCGCACCACTGACCACAGCCGCCACACCGGCCGCTCGCAACGCCTTGACCAGGGAAGATGTCGCTGGCATCCCGGCTGAACGGTAATCCTGGTGGAGCCGGTCGACCGTGGCCGGCAGCAGCAGGCTCGGGTCGGCGGTGAGCGCGTGCACCAGCAGAGCGGCCCGCCCGGCGGTCAACGCAGCGTCGCCGTGCGGCACGGTGGCCGGCAACGCGGCCCGGGCGGCGGCGGTCAATCCGCGTTCGGCCGGTACGAAAACAATGGGCCGCACCCCGTCGGCGACCGGCAGGGACACCGCCCGGGCACCGGTCGGCTCGGACCAGGCCACCGTGAAGCCGCCGAGCAGGCAGGGCGCAACGTTGTCGGGATGACCCTCGATCTCGGCCGCCACACGGAGCACGCCCGCCTCGTCCAGCCGGTGCTCCCCATCGGTGACCAGGGCGCGGGCCAGCAACACCCCCGCGACGATCGCGGCGGACGAGGACCCGAGCCCCCGCGCCTGGGGGATCCGGTTGACACACTCCACGCTCAACCCCCCGGGGTGGGCGCCGAGCACGTCGAAGGCAGCGCGCATGGCCCGCACCACGAGGTGCCGGTCATCGTCGGGCAGCTCGCCGGCACCCTGCCCGGTCACCGTCACGCGGACCCCGGCCGACGTGACCTCGGCGGCCAGGTCGTCGTGGAGCCCCAGGGCGAGACCCAACGCGTCGAAGCCAGGGCCCAGGTTGGCGCTGGTGGCGGGGACCCGGACGCGAACCGGCCCGGCGGTGAAGTTCGTCGGCACGCGCTCATGGTAGGGCCTGTTTCATAAGGGCGGTCGAGCCGAGGCGGAGTCCGGGCGGCGACCCGGCAAGGCGCGGTTTCGTCCGGATACCGGTGTTGTATCGGAACGAAACCGCAACGCCGCCGGTCGTCGTCCGGGCCCGCCGCAGGCCGGCCAGTCCTTGTGAAACAGGCCCCAGGGCCAGGGACCGACGATCCGGTCCCCCGTCCGCAGCCTGGGACCGCCCGGTTCAGCCGACCGGCTCGGGGGTCGCGTCGGTGAGCGAGAGCCGACGGGTAGCGATCCGCCAGCCCACCGCGTACACGAGGGTGATCAGCCCGCAGCCGGCGAGCACGACCCGTTCGTCCACCACGTCCACCACCATGGCCACCGCCAGTTGGCTCACCGAGATGGCCAGCGTGGCGAGCATCATGTCGGTGGCGAAGACGCGCCCCCGCAGGTGGTCCGGGACCTCACCCTGGAGGGCGAAGTTCGATATCACCCAGTTGCTACCGCCCGCGAAGTGCGCCAGGAAGACCAGCAGCAGCACCAACGGAAACCAACGGACCACCGATGCGCCCAGGTAGGACAGGCCGTAGAGCGACATGGACAACGCGAGCGCGGGCAGCAGCCAGGCTCGGTTGGTCAGCACCCGACGCATCAGGATCGGCCCCACCAACGCCCCGGCGCCCCGCACCGCGAAGAGCAGGCCGGCACCGAGCGGGCCGACGCCGTACACGCCGGCCAGCAAGGGGAACACGGTCAGCACGCCGTTGCCCAGGCCGACCGCCGACTTGACAGTGACCAGCGCGAGCACCCGAGGCCGGTGCCCGATGTAGCCGAGCGCCTCACGGACCGCCGCCCAGGTCCGCTGGGCCGGTCGGGTGGTGTCCCGGGGCGCCTGCAGGGGCCGGCGGATCCGGGTCGCCAGGCCCGCAGCCAGCGCCAGGCCCACCGCCGCCACCCAGAAGCAGACGTACGGGCCGGCGACGGTGCTGAGGACGCCGCCGAGCGAGGCGCCGACCACGGTCATGGTGCCCCAGGCGGAGCCGGCCACGGCGTTGCCGGCGGCCAGCTCGTGGGGCTCCAGCACGTTGGGCAGCGCAGCCTGGGCGGCCGGTGAGTAGAACGCCTTGGCGACCGCCACCACGCCGATCGCGACCAGCGCCAACCACGCCGTACCCGCGCCCCGAACCCCGAGCAGCAGCAACACGCCCGCGAGCGCTGCCACGTTCGCGGCGATCATGATCTTTCGCCGGTCGAAACGGTCGGCGATCGTGCCCGTGTACGGCAGCAGCAGCGCCACGATGCCGGTGTCCACGGCCAACACCAGTGCGCCCCAGACTCCGCTGCCGGTCAGGTGGGGCAGCAGCACCAGCAGGGGCACCATGACGAACCAGTCGGCGCCGAAGACCACCAACTCAGCGAGGAAGAGGTTACGGAAGCTCCGATTGCCGGTCAGAACCGAGAGGGTGGACGCCACGGAGCGCGACCCTACCTGTTCGGAACGGGCGCTACACCTGCTGCCAGCAGCGCGGAGACAGTGACGAATGTGTAGCCGCGCGACCGAAGTCCGTTGATCATATCGGTCAGTCCGCGCAACGCGACCAGCCGCCGACGCGCTCCCACGTCGTGGCCGAGCACGATCGTTCCCGGTCGGACGTTGGCCACGATCCGTCGGGCGTGGCCGGCCGGGTCGCCGGGGAACTCACGCTCCACCATCTGCAACGACCAGAGCACGAGTCGGTAGTCCAGCCGGGCCGCCGCGTGCAGCACCGCCCCGCCCAGGTGGCCGTACGGTGGGCGAAGCAGCCGGGGCGGTACCCCCGTCACGTCGGCGATCGCGTCGTGGCTGCGACGAAGATCGTCGTACGCCTCGGTGGCGTCCAGTTCGGCAAGGTCCCGGTGTGCCCAGCTGTGGTTGCCCACCTCGTGCCCGGAGAGCCGGTCACGGATGACGTCGGCGTGCCGCCGGACCTGCGTCCCGACCAGGAAGAAGGTGGCCGGGACCCGATGCTCGGCCAGGGCCTCGAGCACCATCGGAGTCCACTGTGGCGCGGGGCCGTCGTCGAAGGTGAGGGCCACCAGTCGCTGCCCGGTCGGCACCGACCAGACGACCTCCAACGCCCCGCCGCCGACGCCCTGGTTCCCGTCGTCAAAGGTGGCGCCGGCGGGGCCGCCGGCGAGCGGCGTCCGGCGATGGGTGCCCCACCACAGCTCGGACGTCGCCGTACCGATGGCCACACCGCCGACGATCAGGACGCCGCGGCGCAGGAGTTCGCGCCGCGCCCACCCGCGCGCACCCTCGGCCATCCGCCCGTCCTGCGTCACCCCACCCCCAGTCACTTACCTGGAGTATGCAAGACGTGACGCGCAGTGCCGAGCGCGGCGGATCGGAGTGTCTCGACCGATCAACGTGGAAACGCCCCCGGCAGAACCCTGCCGGGGGCGTTCCTCGATGCGGTCCGACCTACTCGGTCGGCTCGGACGGAGGCAGCGGCGAGGTGCGGCTACGGGGCAACCGCAGCACCTCGAACTGGTCCGTGCCCTCCACCAACGCACCCGACGGGGCGGGACGCCCGGCCGGCTGCGCACCCCCGGCCGCCGCCGGGACAGGCGCGGCGCTCGGCACCGCTACCTGATTCGGGGCAGCCGCCTCGTCGGTGTCCGCCGTGGGCACCGCCGGGTCACCGGAGCGCCGCCGACTACGCCGAGCCCGCAGCGACTCCTTGGTGTTCTCCACCATCGTGTACAGCGTCGGCACCAGGATCAGCGTGAGCAGCGTCGAGCTGAGCAGGCCACCGATCACCACGACCGCCAGCGGCTGAGAGATGAAGCCGCCCTCACCGGTCAACCCGAGCGCCATCGGCAGCAGCGCGAAGATGGTCGCCACCGCGGTCATCAGGATCGGACGCAACCGGCGCCGGCCACCCTCGACCACCGCCTCCTGGACCCCCATGCCCTGCGCACGGTACTGGTTGATGAGATCGAGCAGCACGATGGCGTTGGTCACCACGATGCCGACCAGCATCAGCACGCCGATCAGCGCCGGCACGCCGAGCGGCGTCCCGGTGACCAGCAGCAGGCCGATCGCGCCGGTCGCCGCGAACGGGATGGAGATCAGCAGAATCAGCGCCTGGGTGAGGCTGCGGAACGTGGCCACCATGATCAGGAACACGATCGCGATCGCGGCCAGCACCGCCAGACCCAGATCACCGAACGCGTCTGCCTGGTCCGCGCTGACCCCACCGATGGTGAAGGTCGCTCCGGGTACGTTGATGCCGTCCAGCCGCTTCTGCAGCTCCTGGCTCGTCGCACCCAGGTTCGAGCCGGTCGCGGCGCCGGTCACCGACACACTGCGCTCACCGTCGATTCGGCTGACCTGTTGCGGCCCCTCGCCCTGCGTGACCTGCGCGATGTCACCCAGCTTGACCGGCCCGACCGGCAGTGCCCGCAACTGCTCCACCGACATCGGCGGCTGCGTACCCAACCGCAGCACCACGTTCTGCTGCTGGCCGTCGAGCGTGACCTGACCCAGCGGCGCTCCCCGGAACGCCTGCGACACGAGCTGCCCCACGGCGGCCTCGGTGAGCCCGGCCCGACCGGCCGCGACCCGGTCGACGGTCACGTCGACACGCGGCACCTGCGCGGCAAGGCTGGTGGTGACATCCTCGACGTCCGGCACGCCGGCCATCGCCGTACGGGCCTCCTCGGCGGCCCGGGTCAGCACCTCCGGGTCACTGGCCTGGACGATGACCTCCAGCTGGCTGGTCGACGCCTCCTGCCCGCCGCCGAAGCTGATCTCGCCCAGTCCGCTGCCGAGCTTGTCGAACTCCTCGCGCAGCACCTCACGCATCTGCTTCGCGTCGGTGTCGCCGTCGAGCGCCAGCGACCAGGTCGCGATGTTGTTGCCGCCGCCCCCGAACGGGTTGTCCCCGCCGCCGGCGGTCACCTGGTACGTCGTTACGCCCTCGGTACGGGACAGCACCGACTCGACCTGCTTGGCCGCCGCGTCGGTGGCCGCCAGGCCACTGCCGGCCGGCAGTTCCTGGCTCATGTTGAGGGTGTCCTGGCCGGAGTCGTCCAGGAAGTTGGTCTCCAGCTTCTGGGCGAGGCCGAAGGTGCCGAAGAGCACCAGCAGACCGAGCCCGACGGTGATCCAGCGGGTCGACCGCTTGCGGGTGGCGAACCCGATCACCGGCAGGTAGGCCCGCTGCAACGGGCTGCGCAGCTCCTTCTCCTCCGCGCCGCGCCGCACCGCCTCGTCGTCCGCGGTGCCGCCGCGCGGCTTGAGGAACCAGTACGCGAGGACCGGGATCACGGTCAGCGACACCAGCAGCGAGGCGAGCAGGGCCACCGTCACGGTGATCGCGAACGGCGCGAAGAGCTGGCCCACGAACCCGCCGACCAACGCGATCGGCGCGAACACCGCCACGGTGGTGAGGGTGGACGCGGTCACCGCGCCGGCCACCTCGCGGACGCCGGTGATGATGGCGTGCCGCTTCTCCTCGCCGTACTCCAGGTGTCGTTTGATGTTCTCCAACACGACAATCGAGTCGTCCACCACCCGGCCGACCGCGATTGTCAGCGCGCCGAGGGTGAGCAGGTTGAGCGAGTAGTCGCCGATCCACAGGGCGATCAACGCCACCAGCACGGAGAGCGGGATGGAGACGGCGGTGACCACCGTCGAGCGCACCGACAGCAGGAAGACCAGAATGACGATGACCGCCATCACCAGGCCCAGCAGGCCCTCGGTGGTCAGCGACTCGATCGACTTCTCGACGAACGGCGCCTGGTCGAAGACCACCGTCAACTCCGCGCCGGAGGCGTCCTTCAGGTCGTCGAGCCGGTCGCGGATATCGTGCGAGATCTGCACCGCGTTGCCGTCCGGCGCCGCGGTGACCGCGATGCCGAGGCTGTCCTTGCCGTTGGTCCGGGTGATCGCGGTGGCCGGAGCCAGTTGCTGCTCGACGCTCGCCACATCAGCGAGACGCACGGGCCTCGCGCCCGGGGAAACCACGATGCCGCGCAGGTCGTCCAGGGTGGCGATCGGCGTGCCGACCTGCACCGGAAGGGACAGGGCCCCGTCGGTCACCGCGCCGGCGGGAACCGCCACGCCGTTGGTCTTCAGCGCCGCGCCGATCGCCGTCGGCTGGACCTGCGCCGCGGCCAGCTTCGCCGGGTCCGGGGTGACCAGCACGACGTCGTCGCGGGCGCCGGTCACCTCGACCGTGCGAACCCCCTCGACGCCCTCCAGCTCCGGCACCACCGCCGTACGCAGCTTCTCGGCCAGCGCCCGCTCGTCCCCCGTGCCGGTCGCGGCCAGCACGACCGCCGGAAGATCGTCGGTGCTACCGGCGATGACCTGCGGGTCGACGCCCTCCGGCAGTTGGGAGTCGATCCGGCTCAGCGCGGTCTGCATCTTGTTGACCACGTCGTCCAGGTCGGTGCCGAACTCGTACATCACCTGGACGGTGGCCGAGCCCTCGCGGGACGTGGAGGTGACCTGGTCCAGCCCCGGAATGCCCTGGAGGGCGTTCTCGATCGGCTCGGTGACCTGCGACTCTACGATCTCGGGGCCGGCACCGGGGTAGGGGGCCACGATGAACGCGGCCGGGAACTCGAGCGACGGCAGCAGTTGCTGCTTCAGCGACGGCACGGCGAACGCTCCGAACGCCGTAATCACCACCGCGATGAGGGCGACAAGCCCTCGGTTGGCGAGGCTGAATCTGGCGAGCAGCGACATCGGCCTGGTTCACTCCTGAACGAGAATGCGGGCGGGGATACGTGAAAGTGTGCCCGACACGATCACCAGAACCCCCGCCGCCCCCACGCCCGCCCCGCAAACCGGCCGGCCTCCGCCGGTCACCGACCGGGCGGTGGCGCGTTCAGGCCAGGTCGAGGGCGCGGGCCGCGGCCATCGGGTCGTTCGCGATGGTCAACGGCGCCGGCGCGGTGGAGATCGCCCACTCCGGGTCCTTCAGACCGTGGCCGGTCACCGTGCAGACCACCGTCGATCCGGCCGGCACCGCGCCCGCCGCGGCCTGCTGGAGCAGACCGGCCACGCTGGCCGCGCTGCCCAACTCGACGAAGACCCCCACCTCGCGGGCGAGCAGCCGGTACGCGGAAAGGATCTCCCGGTCGGTCACCGCGGCGATCAGGCCACCGGAGGTGTCCCGGGCGTCCAACGCCTTGGTCCAGCTCGCCGGGTTGCCGATCCGGATCGCCGTGGCGATGGTCGACGGCTCCGGCACGACCTGGCCGGTCACGATCGGGGCCGCACCGGCGGCCTGGAAGCCGTACATCTTCGGCGTCCGGGTGGTGGTGCCGGCGTCCCGCTCCTCCGCGTAGCCCATCCAGTAGGCGGAGATGTTGCCGGCGTTGCCCACCGGCAGGCAGTGGATGTCGGGCGCGTCACCGAGCGCCTCGACGATCTCGAAGGCGGCGGTCTTCTGACCGTGCAGCCGATCGATGTTGACCGAGTTGACCAACGCGACCGGGTGGTCCTGGGCCAGCTTCGCGGCGAGCGACAGGCAGTCGTCGAAGTTGCCACTCACCTGGAGGAGCTTCGCGCCGTGCACCAACGCCTGGGCCAGCTTGCCCAGCGCGATCTTGCCCTGCGGCACCAGCACCGCGCAGGTCAACCCCGCCCGGGCCGCGTACGCCGCAGCGGAGGCGCTGGTGTTGCCGGTGGAGGCGCAGATGATGGCCTTGTTGCCGGCCTCGACCGCCTTGGACACCGCGAGGGTCATCCCCCGGTCCTTGAACGAGCCGGTCGGGTTGGCGCCCTCCACCTTGAGGTGCACGTCACAACCGGTCCGGGCGGACAGCACCGGCGCCGGCAACAGCGGGGTGTTCCCCTCGTGCAGCGTGACGACCGGCGTGGCCGCGGTGACCGGCAGCCGATCCCGGTACGCCTCGATCAGACCCCGCCACATGTCGTTCTCCTCGCCTCTACCGCCGCGCCGACCCGGCATCAGGGTCACCTTGGACCAGCCTGCCCGAGCCGTCTGTCGCACACCCCGGCTTACCCACCTGGCGGGACGCGCGAGCCGTCCCGTCGATGGTCCAACGACTCAGGCGCCGCCCTCGACCCGCAGCACGCTGGTCACCGAGCGGACGATGTCCAGACCACGCAGCTCACCGACGGTCGCGGCGAGCGCGGCGTCCGGCGCGACGTGCGTGACGATGACCAGCTCGGCGTCGCCGTCCCGGCCCGGGGACCCGCCCGCCGAGCCCTGCCGTACGGTCGCGATCGACACGTCGTGCCGGGCGAACACGCTCGCCACCGAGGCCAGCACACCCGGGCGGTCGGCCACGTCGAGGCTGACGTGGTAACGGGTCAACGCCTCGCCCATCGGCCGGACCGACAGGTCCGCGTATGCGCTCTCGCTGGCCGCGCGCACCCCGGCGAGCCGGTTGCGGGACACCGCGACCACGTCACCGAGCACGGCGCTCGCGGTCGGCGCACCCCCGGCGCCCCGGCCGTAGAACATCAGCTGCCCGGCCGCGTCGGCCTCCACGAAGACCGCGTTGAACGCGTCACCGACGCTGGCCAGCGGGTGGCTGCGCGGGATCATCGCCGGGTGCACCCGGACGCTGACGGTCTCCCGACCGCTGGCGTCGACGCCTCGGGCCGCGATGCAGAGCAACTTGATCGTGCAGCCCATCGCCTGGGCGCTGGCCATGTCCGCGGCGGTCACCTCGGTGATGCCCTCGCGGTGCACGTCGGCCGCGCCGACCCGGGTGTGGAACGCCAGCGAGGCGAGGATCGCCGCCTTCGCCGCCGCGTCGAAGCCCTCGACGTCGGCGGTCGGGTCGGCCTCCGCGTACCCCAGTGCGGTGGCCTCTTCGAGGGCCTCGGCGAAGCCGGCGCCGGTCGCGTCCATGGCGGAGAGGATGAAGTTGGTGGTGCCGTTGACGATGCCGGTGACCCGGTTGATCCGGTCACCGTGCAGCGACTCCCGCAACGGGCGCAGCAGCGGGATGGCCCCCGCCACGGACGCCTCGTAGTAGAGGTCGCCGCCGCCCTCGGCCGCTGCCTCGTGCAGAGCGACGCCGTCCTCGGCGAGCAGCGCCTTGTTGGCGGTGACCACGCTCTTGCCGGCGCGCAGCGCCTCGACCAGCCAGCCTCGGGCCGGCTCGATGCCGCCGACCACCTCGATCACCACGTCCACGTCGTCACGCTTGATCAGGCCGAGCGCGTCGGTGGTGAACAGGTCCTCGTCGACCGGCAGGTCACCCCGGTCACGGCCGAGCCGACGGACGGCGATGCCGGCGATCTCCAGCGGAGCGCCGATCCGCGCGGCCAGGTCGGCCGACTGCTCGTGCAGCAGACGGACCACCTCCTGGCCGACAGTGCCGCAGCCGAGCAGCGCCAAGCGCACAGGTGACGTCATCCAACATCCAATGCGAGCAGGTCCTCTTCGGTTTCCCGCCGGACGATCAGGCGCGCCTGGCCGTCGCGTACCGCGACCACCGGTGGCCGGGGTACGTGGTTGTAGTTGCTGGCCATGCTCCGGCAGTAGGCACCGGTGCCGGGCACCGCGACAAGATCTCCGGCCTGCACGTCGGCGGGCAGGAATTCATCCTTCACCACGATGTCCCCGGACTCACAGTGCTTTCCCACCACGCGGGCGAGCAACGGCTGCGCGGTCGAGGCCCGCGAGGCCAGCGTCGCCGAGTAGGACGCGTCGTACAGGGCGGTACGGATGTTGTCGCTCATCCCGCCGTCGACGCTGACGAACGTCCGGATGCCGTCGAGCTCCTTGACCGTGCCGACCTCGTAGAGGGTGAACACGGCCGGCCCGACGATGGCCCGCCCCGGCTCGATCGACAGGTGCGGCACGGCCAGGTTCTCCGCCGCGCACTCCGAGTCGACGATCTTACGAAGCCGCTTGGCCAGGTCCTGTGGTGTCGCCGGGTCATCCTGGGAGGTGTACGCGATGCCGAAGCCACCGCCGAGGTCCAGCTCGGGCAGCTCCACCCCGCGCGCGTCGCGGATCTGCGCCTGGAGGGCGAGCACCCGGCGGGCCGAGACCTCGAAGCCGCTGGCATCGAAGATCTGCGAGCCGATGTGCGAGTGCAGACCACGCAGCTCCAGCACACCCTCGTCGAGGATCTTGAACGCGGCGTTCGCGGCGGCACCGCCGGCCAGCGAGAAGCCGAACTTCTGGTCCTCGTGGGCGGTGGCGATGAACTCGTGGGTGTGCGCCTCCACGCCGACAGTGACCCGCACCAGCACCCGAGGCCGAACCCCCCGCTCGCGGGCCAGCGCGGTCAGGCGGTCGATCTCGGTGAACGAGTCGACGATGATCCGCCCCACCCCGGCGTCCAGCGCCCGGGACAGCTCGGAGGCCGACTTGTTGTTGCCGTGGAAACCGATCCGCTCCGGCGGCATCCCGGCCGACAACGCGGTGGCCAGCTCACCCCCGGTGCAGACGTCCAGGTGCAGGCCCTCCTCGGCGATCATCCGGACCACCGCCCGGCACAGGAACGCCTTGCCCGCGTAGAAGATGTCCTCGGTCGGGAAGGCCGCCCGGAAGTCGCGGCAGCGCGAGCGCAGGTCGGCCTCGTCCAGGACGTACACCGGGGTGCCGAACTCTGCCGCGATGTCGCGGACGCTCAGGCCCGCGACGGCGACCGCGCCGTCGGCCCCCCGCGTCACGCTGCGCGGCCACAGCGCCGGCATCAGGGCGTTGACGTCCTCGGGGGTACGCAGCCAGGCCGGCCCCTGCTTGCTGATGTCCGCGTGCAGCGCACCAGCCTCATGAGCCCGCATGTCACATCCTCTCGGGAGCGGAGACGCCGAGCAGGTGCAGGCCGTTGGCGATCACCGTGCGGGTGGCGTTGTTGAGCCACAGCCGGGCGCGGTGCAGGTCGGTGACCTCCTCGTCGCCCAGCGGCAGCACCCGGCAGTTGTCGTAGAACCGGTGGTAGGAGGCGGCGACGCTCTCCTCCAGGTAACGGGCCACCCGGTGCGGTTCCCGCAGCTCGGCGGCCGTGGCCACCACGGCGGGGAACTCGGCGAGCGCCTTGAGCAGCTCGTTCTCCTTCTCGTGGTCGAGCAGCTCGGGACGGAACGCGTCCCCGTCGCCCGGGACCAGCCCCACCTCGGCGGCGTTGCGCGCCACGCCCGCGGTCCGGGCCGCCACGTACTGCACGTAGTAGACCGGGTTGTCGCGGGTCGCCCGGGTCCACAGCTCGATGTCGATGTCGATTGGGGAGTCGCTGGAGTAGCGGGCCAACGCGTACCGGGAGGCGTCCACGCCGATGGCCTCGACCAGGTCCTCCAGGGTGATCACGGTGCCGGCCCGCTTGCTCATCCGCATCGGGGCGCCGTCGCGCAGCAGGTTGACCAGCTGCCCGATGAGGATCTCCAGGTTGCGCTCCGGGTCGTCGCCGAAGCAGGCGGCCATAGCCTTCATCCGGCCGATGTAGCCGTGGTGGTCGGCGCCCAGCATGATCACGACCCGCTCGAAGCCGCGCTCGCGCTTGTCCAGGTAGTAGGCGCAGTCCGCGGCGAAGTACGTCCACTCGCCGTTGGACTTGCGCAGCACCCGGTCCTTGTCGTCACCGAAGTCGGTGGTGCGCAGCCAGGTCGCGCCCTCGGACTCGTAGAGGTGCCCCTGCTGACGCAGCCGGTTCAGCGCGAGGTCCAGCTCACCGCGGTCGTGCAGGTCCTTCTCGTTGAAGTAGGTGTCGAACTCCACCCCGAAGTCACGCAGCGAGGAGCGGATCTCGTCGAACATCAGCGCGACGCCCTCGACCCGGAAGACCTCCTGGGCGGCGTCGTCGTCGAGGGTCCGCACCTCCGGCCGGCGGGCCTGCACCTCGGTGGCGATCTCGGCGATGTACGCCCCGCCGTAGCCGTCCTCCGGCGCCGGCTCACCCTTGGCGGCGGCGAGCAGCGACCTGGCGAACCGGTCGATCTGCGAACCCGCGTCGTTGAAGTAGTACTCCGTGCCGACGTCGGCGCCGGTGGCCCGCAGCAGCCGGCTCAGCGCGTCACCGACGGCCGCCCAGCGGACCCCGCCGATGTGCACCGGCCCGGTCGGGTTGGCCGAGACGAACTCCAGGTTGATCTTCTCGCCGGCCAGCCGGTCGCTGCGGCCGTACTCCGCGCCGGCCTCGACGATCACCCGGGCGAGCTGACCGGCCGCAGCCGCGTCGAGCCGGATGTTCAGGAAGCCCGGCCCGGCGATTTCGACCGATTTGACGCCCGATGCCCGGCCCAGCTCGTCGGCCAGGGCCGCTGCCAGCTCCCGAGGCGGGACGCCCACCTTCTTGCTCAACTGCAGCGCGAGCGTCGAGGCGTAATCGCCGTGCTCGGGGTTGCGCGGTCGCTCCACCACCGTGCTCGCCGGCAGCGCGGCGCGGTCGAGCCCACGCTGCTCGAAGACGGCGTGGGCGGCGGCGAGGACGACCGAGGCTAGTTCTGCAGGAGTCACCCAACCATGTTATCGGGGGTAGACTCGGGCACTCGGCGGCTCCCCTGCGCGTCTACCGGCCCGCCACTCCCCTGACCGACCGACTTGACGAGGCACGATGAGCATCAGCACCCCGGGTGGCCCTGAGCGCCGCCCGACCGTGGTCAGCACCGGCAAGAAGCCGGCCGCCGGCCGGCCCGCCGCCGGCGCCAAGGCCGGTTCCGGCAAGCCGACGGGCAAGCCGGCGGGCTCCCCCCGGGCAGGTGGCAAGGGCCCTCGTAAGCCGGTCACCCCGGTCAAGGTGAGCCAGGGCCGCGCCTGGGGCCCCATCGCACTCTTCGTCGCGGTGGGCGTCCTCGCGGCCGGCATCATCGGCTACGGCGCCTGGGCGTCGTTCCAGGGCTCCAAGCCGTGGGACAAGCGGGCCAACGCCATCGACGGCATCGCCAACATCCGCAAGTCCGACCCGGACAGCCTGAAGTACGAGTCGCACAAGTCGGGTCCGCTGACCTGGAACTACTCGCCGCCCGTGGGTGGGGTGCACAACGCCGCCTGGCAGAACTGCATGGGCGACGTCTACGACGCCCCGATCGCCAACGAGCACGCGGTGCACAGCCTGGAGCACGGCGCCGTGTGGATCACCTACCGCCCCGACCTTCCCAAGGACCAGGTCGACAAGCTCGCCGGCAAGGTGCGGGGCGTCGAGAAGACGCTGATGAGCCCGTACGAGGGCCTGGACAAGCCGATCTCGCTGCAGGCCTGGGGCTACCAGCTCAAGGTCGACAACGCCGACGACTCGCGGATCGACGAGTTCATCAAGGACCTGCGGGTCAACGCCTCCGTCGAGGGCCCGACGGCGCTCTGCAACACGGGAATCACCGCCACCGGCACCACGCCGCGTGAGCTCCAGCAGCAGCCCACTCAGTAAGGACGGCGATGACTGCCCCCGCCACCACCGACAACGAGTACGACGACACCCCGGCCGTCCCGGACGAGGACGGCCGGGCCCCGGCGTCGCGCTACGGCGTGCTGGCGCTCGCCGTCATGGTGGTGGTGGGGTTGCTCCTCGGGTACGCGGGCGGTCTGCTCACCCCACGCCTCACCCGACCCGGTGACGCGTCGGTCGAGGCGGGCTTCGCCCGGGACATGACGTCCCACCACGCGCAGGCGGTGGAGATGAGCCTGATCGCGTACCGGTCGGCCACCCTCCCCGAGGTGCGACAGATCGCCGTCGACATCGCCACCGGGCAGCAGGGCGAGATCGGCGCCATGCAGACCTGGCTGCGCGAATGGGACCTGAGCCCCACCGGGTCACAGCCACCCATGTCGTGGATGTCCGACGGAGCCACGGTCAAGAACGGGCTGATGCCGGGGATGGCCACCCCGCAGCAGATGGCCGCCCTGCGCGACGCCAAGGGCATCGAGGTCGACCGACAGTTCCTGGCCCTGATGTACGCCCACCACCTCGGCGGCATCCACATGATCGACGCGGCCCTCGGCGAAACCGACAACGACGAGGTGCTGCGGGTGGCTCGGACGATGAAGGCCACCCAGCAGACCGAGCTGAACAACCTCCGGCAGCTCCAGGCGCAGGCCAAGGGCTGACCGACCCACGGGCACACCGGGCCCGCGTCACCGCCACACGATGGTGGGACGCGGGCCCGCTCCATACGGCCCCCACCCATGCCCCCGGCCCACGTCCAGCCCTGCCCATGCCCCGGCCCGGCCCGGGCCGGGCCGGGCCGGGCCGGGCCCCCGGCCCACGCCCACGTCGAGCCCATGCCCGGCCAGCCCGCGCCCGGCACCGCCCATGATCGACTCGGGTTTCAGGAAGTCGGGGTGTCAAGGCGACCGGGACACCCCGACTTCCAGGAACCCGAGTCGATCAAGACGAAGCACATTGGCTTGCGCCCTGAAGATGGCATTTGTCCGTTGTGGGGCAATGGCGAGGCACGGGCGATTACGTTGCTTAGAGAGTTTTCTCCGCACATATCGTGACCAGTTGCGATTCGGGCTCGTTGCCCAAGACGTGGGGGTTGCACTCAGAGACGCACGGCGTTCGGTCACCAGTTGGTGCCGACGCCACACCATTGGCGGTGACGGGGCGGTGGCAGCCGTCCGTCGCGGACAGCGGCAGGGCGAGCCGGGAATGCTCAGCCGCGAACAGGAACTCGAACTGATCGACACACTGCGGGGCGTCCACCCCGACGAGTTCGGCTTGGACGAGGAGCTGTGGACGCGGCAGAGCCTCACCACGCTCATCCAACGGCGCTTCGACCTGCCGTTGGACCCTGGCGCGGTCGGGGCGTACCTGCGGGCCTGGGGGTTGGGTCCGCGCGAGCCGCGCGAGCGCGCCTGCGGGCTCTGCGTCAGCGCGGTCGAGCGCTGGGTCCGCAGTGAGTACCCGGCGATCACCCGGGCCGCCCAGGAGCACCTCGCGGAGGTCTACTGGATCGGCCGGGTCCGACTGCGCGGCACCATGCCGGCGGCGGACGTGATCTCTGCGGTCTCGTCCCGTGGTCGGGTGCGCTTCATGATCACCACGCCGACGGTGGACCCGCCGCTCCCCCGCGACTTCGTGCTGCGGCTCAGCGGCGAGGAGCAGCGCACCGTGCACCTGATCGTGGACGGCTCCTGGCCGCGCAACGAGTGGCCACGTCGGCTCCCCCGGCGAATCGTCCTGCACCCGCTGCCCAGTTGCGGGCGGGCGATCGCGGCGGCCTGAGCACCGGGTGGGCCGGTTACCGACACGATCGGCTCACCCGATACCGATTCGGCGTACGGGGGGAGGGTTTGCTAGTCTTCTCCAGTCGCTGAGCCCCCGTAGCTCAGGGGATAGAGCACCGCCCTCCGGAGGCGGGGGCGCAGGTTCGAATCCTGCCGGGGGCACCAAGAAAGATTTCACCCGACAGTGCCGGGCGCAGGAGCGAGTTTGGCTCCCGCGCCCGTTTTGCGTTTCCGGCGGCCCTTCCGCCGCCGCGACCCGGCCGTCATCCTGCTGCGTCGGCGTAGCGGCGGGCGAGCCCCGCGAAGGCGGCCTTGAGCTCGGCGGGCCCGATCACCTCGATGTCCGCGTCGAACCGGCCGAGCGCGGCTGCGAGGCCGACCCAGGACCAGGAGCCCTGCACGAGCTTGCAGCGGTCGGGGCCGAGTTCTTCGACAAGCCCGTCGCGGGTGTACGTGGCGACGACGGCGGCGGGAAGGCCGAGGATGACCTCCCCCACGCAGGGCCACGCCGAGGTGTCGGTGGAACCTCGGAAGCGGCCCGTGACGTACGTGGCCACGTCTCCCATGGGCAGTTGTCGTGGGGTGAAGCGTGGTCCGGTCGGGGTACGCGGGCTGACCCGGTCGCAGCGGAAGGTTCGCCAGTCGTCCCGGTCGAGGTCCCAGGCGACGAGATACCAGCGCCCCTTCCAGGTGACGAGGTGGTGGGGCTCCACGCGGCGGGGCGGTACGTCGGTGGCGGGGCTCGTCGAGGCGTAGTCGAAGCGCAGAACCTCGTGGGCGTGGACGGCCGCGCCGATGGCTGTCAGCACGGTGGTGTCGACCGGGGTGTCCGGCCCGGTGGCGGGTTGTCCGACGGCGGTGACCTGGAGGGCGTCGATGCGGTGCCGCAGTCGGCTGGGCATGACCTGCCGCATGGTGTTCAGCGCTCGCGCCGCGCCCTCCTGGATGTCCGCCCCGGAGAGGGCTGCCACCTGGAGTGCGACGGCGATGGCGACGGCCTGCTCGTCGTCGAACAGCAGGGGTGGCAGTTGGGCGCCGGCGTCGAGCCGGTAGCCGCCGTCCGGCCCCTTGAAAGCTCTGATCGGGTAGCCGAGCTCGCGCAGCCGGTCGACGTCGCGTCGCACCGTTCGCGGGCTCACGTCCAGCCTCTCGGCCAGGAGGCCGCCCGGCCAGTCACGCCGGGCCTGGAGGAGCGAGAGCAGCGACAGCAGTCTCGCGGAGGTCGTGGCCATACATCCGAGTCTGCCCCCAATAGCGGCCACAACCTGACCGCTACCCCTGCCATCGTCGGCGTTGCACCCGGGCACCAGCACGGGTCATGTCACACGAGGAGCAGCAATGAGCATCAAGACCGTCGCGCACATCAACCTTCGGGGCAACGCGCGGGCCGCCCTCGATTTCTACCGGGCCGTCTTCGGCGGGGACCTCGTCGCGGTGACCTACGCCGACGCCCGGAACGTGCAGAACCCGGACGAGGCCGACCAGGTCATGTGGGGTCAGGTCACGTCCGCCGAGGGCTTCCAGATCATGGCGTACGACGTGCCGTCGGCGCGGCCGTGGAGCCTGGGCGAGAGCCCGTTCTTCGTCTCGGTTCGGGGCAGCGACGCCGACGAGATCACCGGCTACTGGAAGAAGCTGAGCGAGGGCTCGACCGTCCTGGTCGACCTCGCGCCCGCCGGCTGGGCTCCCCTCTACGGCATGCTCACCGACCCGTTCGGCGTCACCTGGGTGCTCGACGTCGCCGTCGAGTACGACGCCGCCTGACGAGAAGGAGCAGCCCACCGCCGATCCCGAGGGATCGGCGGTGGGCTTCGGTGCCGCTCAGTGCGCTTCGGCCGGCACCAACCTCAGGTGTGCCTCGGGTGTCGTACCCGCGTCCGGGCCGCCGGAGTCCGAGCGGCGCTCGCGGCGTTTGAGCCACCGGTCGATCACGAGGTTTCCGACGAGCCCGACAGCGCCCCAGATGGCGATGACCAGCAGGTTGTGTCCGACGCCGACGCCGTCGAAGTATCGCAGCGATCGGGCGATGTCGACCGCCGCGGGCAGCGGCAGCACGTCCTGGAGAGGGCGGAACACCTCGGGGACCAGGTACACCGACATGCCACCGCCGGAGGCGGGTACGCCGGCCATCATGAGCACCACCATCATCGGGATGATTCCCGCCAGGCCGACGGTGCGGGTGAGCACTCCGGTGGCCAGGGAGACCGAGAAGATGGTCAGGGTGCCGTAGGCGATCGTCTCCAGGGCGTTGCCGCTGATCGCGCCGATGAGGACGTCGAAGAGGAACCACAGCCAGACGGACATGCCGATCGCCCAGCCGCCCAGCAGCGGCAGGAACTGGCGCAGGCGGCGCACGTGCGGGGCACCGCCACGCAGGACGGCCAGGAACAGGAAGCCGGCCATGATCCAGGACATGCCGACGTACATGCTGTTGCTGCCGCCGGTGTCGGTCTCGCTCAGGGGTTGCACGTCGGTGAGCGTGAGCGGGAGGCCCTGGGCCGCGGTGATCGGCTGGAAGATCGCGCGGATCGCGGACTGCTGGCTGGCGTTCGCGGCGGACGCCGAGTAGAGCGTCGCCGGGGTGTCCGGTGCCGACGGCAGGACGAAGGCGGCGACCACGTCGCGGGAGCGGATCTGCTCGGTGGCCTCATCCACGGTGCCGGCGACGGTGACGTCGAGGATGCCGTCGAGCTGTGCGTTGAGACCGGCAGCGGTCTGCTGAGCCTGCCCCGGGGCGGCGGCGACCACGACGACCGGGATGTCGTGCGGTTGCGGTTTGTGCATGGAGAACCCCATGGCGCCCACGACGACCACGAGGATGGCCAGCGGGAAGCCCGCCGCGGCCACGTACCGGAATCGCTTGGAGCGCGGCGGCCCGCCGGCCAGAGCGGGGGCCTTCGAGTCGGGGTCGGTGATCGGGGGGACGCCGGGGATCATCTTCCCGCTCGCGCTGCGCTCCTTGAGCAGGCAGAGCGCGAGGGCGGCCACGATCCACACGGCCAGGACGATCAGGTGGGTGCCCAGACCGTTGCCGTCGAAGTACAGGACCGAGCGCAGTGCCTCACCGGCCGCCGGGAGCGGCAGCACGCCATGCAGGAACTGGAAGAACCCGGGCATGTTGTGCACGGACAGGGCCAGGTTCGACGCGGGCATGCCGAACACGACCCAGAGCAGCATGCCGGGCAGCACCGCGAGGGGCCCGACCACCTTGGAGAGCAGCAGCTGGGCCAGGCCGACGGCCGCGGTGGCGAGCATGCCGACGCCGAGGAAGGTGAGGTAGTGGCCCTCGACAGCACCCACGATGGGCCCGAGGATGAGCCAGATGATCGAGCTGGTGAACGCGGACCAACCGGCCAGCACGGGCAGGAACCGTCGCAGCCGCAGCAGGTGGGGGACGCCCATCACCATGATGCTCAGTGGCACGTACCCGGCCAGCATCATGCCCATCGCGGCGAACAGGACCGCGATGCCGGCCGAGTCACCGGCGGGTAGCGGTGCGACGTCCTCGGTGGTGGTCTGCCAGCTGTTCTGGAAGGCCACCGGCGCGAGCAACTGCTGGACGGTGGCGTTCTGTGAGGCTCCGGCCGCCGAGGCGGTGAGGATGGTGGCGTTGGCGCCGCCCGCGGTGGGCAGGACGAGCGCGCCGGTGGCTTCCTGGTCGTGCAGCAGGTCGACCGCGTCGTCACGGGTGGCCACCAGGGTGGCCTCGGTGCTGTCAGCGGCGTTGAGCCCGTCGACGACGGCCTGCGCCGTGGCGCCGCTGCCGACGACCGCGACCGGCATGTCCCGGGGGTGCGGTGAGTGCATGGTCGACATGTAGGTCGCGAACATCATGGTGACCATGAGGAACGGCATCACGAACAGTGCGACCATTCGGATGATCTGTTCCTTGCGGTCCGCGCCGGGCGGGCGGCCGTCCACCACATCGGCAGCCTCGATCACGGCTTCGGTATCCATGCACGCTCCAGCTCATGTTTGTACGCCAGTTGACTTACAAACTGTAGGCGGCGGATGCCGGGACCGGGAATCCGGCTAGGTTGACCTGAGTCACATCCGGGCGAGAAACACGAGGGGGCCGTCATGAGGCGCTCCGAGGCGGCCCGCACCGCGCTGCTGGACGCGGCGGAGCGGCTGTTCGCCGAGGCGGGAGTCGCCGAGGTCTCCGACCGCAGGGTGGCCGAGGCGGCTGGCAACACCAACCACTCGGCGGTGCGCTACTACTTCGGCGGGCGCGAGGGCCTGCTGAAGGCACTCATGGCCCGCCACGTGCACGACGTGACGGAACAACGCGCCGGGATGCCCCCACCCGAGGACTCCGTCCTCGGCGACATCCGCGGTCTCGTGGAGCCGAGCATGCGGGTCCTCGACCAGCTACCGCGCCCGAGCTGGCGGGCCCGGTTCCTGGAACACATGCTGCACAACCCCGCCACCTTGCCGATCGTGCGCGAAGCCCAGGCCACCACGCCACAGGCACTGGAGCTGCGCGAATCGCTGGCCGCGCGGCTACGGCACCTCGACCCGGAGGTGGTCGCCGGCCGGGCGCTCCTGATCACCCGCATCGTCAGCACCACGACGGCCGAGGTCGAGGCACGCGCCGAACGCGACGGCGAAGACCCGCGATGGCCCGAGGTCGGCGACTTCCTCGTCGACGCCATCACCGGAATGCTCAGCGCCCCCATCAGCCGGCCACGCCGAGCGGAGAGCTGATCGCCGGCTCACCTGCCGACGTACGCCGCCAGGTGCTCGCCGGTGAGGGTGGAGCGACCAGCCACGAGGTCGGCCGGGGTGCCCTCGAAGACGATCCGGCCTCCGTCGTGACCGGCGCCGGGACCAAGATCGATGATCCAATCGGCGTGCGCCATGACCGCCTGGTGGTGCTCGATGACGATCACCGACTTGCCGGAGTCGACGAGGCGGTCGAGCAGGCCGAGCAACTGCTCGACGTCGGCCAGGTGCAGGCCGGTGGTCGGCTCGTCGAGGACGTAGACGCCGCCCTTCTCGGCCATGTGGGTGGCCAGCTTGAGCCGCTGCCGCTCGCCGCCGGACAGGGTCGTGAGCGGCTGCCCCAGGCTGAGGTAGCCGAGCCCGACCTCGGCGAGCCGGTCGAGGATGGCGTGCGCGGCGGGCGTACGCGCCTCGCCGGCGCCGAAGAACTTCTCGGCCTCGGTCACCGACATCGCCAGCACCTCGCTGATGTCACGACCGCCGAAACGGTATTCCAGCACCGACGCCTGGAACCGCTTGCCCTCGCAGTCCTCGCAGGGAGCGGCGACGCCGGCCATCATCCCCAGGTCCGTGTAGATGACACCGGCACCGTTGCAACTCGGGCAGGCACCCTCGGAGTTGGCGCTGAACAGCGCCGGCTTCACACCGTTGGCCTTCGCGAACGCCTTACGGATCGGGTCCAACAGCCCGGTGTACGTGGCCGGGTTGCTCCGCCGTGAGCCCCGGATCGCGCCCTGGTCGATCGACACCACGCCCGCTCCGGCGGGAATCGACGCGTGCACCAGGGAGCTCTTGCCGGAGCCGGCGACGCCGGTGACGACGACGAGCACGCCGAGCGGCACGTCGACGTCGACGTCGCGCAGGTTGTTGGCCGACGCGCCACGGATCTCCAGCTTGCCGGTGGGCGTGCGGACCGTCTCCTTGAGCGTCGCCCGGTCGTCCAGGTGGCGACCGGTGATGGTGCCGCTGGCGCGCAGACCCTCCAGGGTGCCCTCGTAGCAGACGGTCCCGCCGTCCGTGCCTGCGCCGGGACCGAGATCGACGACGTGGTCGGCGATGGCGATGGCCTCCGGCTTGTGCTCCACGACCAGCACGGTGTTGCCCTTGTCGCGCAGTTGGAGCAGCAGCTCGTTCATCCGCTGGATGTCGTGCGGGTGCAGCCCGATCGTCGGCTCGTCGAAGACGTAGGTGACGTCGGTGAGCGAGGAGCCCAGGTGGCGGATCATCTTGGTGCGCTGCGCCTCGCCACCGGAGAGGGTGCCCGACGGCCGGTCGAGGGACAGGTAACCCAGGCCGATCTCCTCGAACGAGTCGAGGAGGTGTTGCAGCCCCGCCAGCAACGGCGTCACCGACGGCTCCTTGATCCCGCGCACCCAGGCGGCCAGGTCACTGATCTGCATCGCGCAGGCGTCGGCGATGTTCTTTCCCTTGATCTTCGACGACAGGGCCTCCTTGCTGAGCCGGGTGCCGGCGCAGTCGGGACAGGTCGTGAAGGTCACCGCCCGCTCCACGAAGGCGCGGATGTGCGGCTGCAACGCGTCGATGTCCTTGGAGAGGAAGGACTTCTGGATCGACGGGATCAGGCCCGCGTACGTCAGGTTGATGCCGTCGATCTTGATCTTGGTCGGCTCTCGGTGGAGCAGGTCGTGCTGCTCCCGCTTGGTGAACTTGCCGATCGGCTTGTCCGGGTCGAAGTAGCCGCAGCCACGGAAGATCCGGCCGTACCAGCCCTCCATGCTGTAACCCGGGATCGTGATCGCGCCCTCGTTGAGCGAGAGGCTGTCGTCGTAGAGCGCCGACAGGTCGATGTCGGTGACCGCGCCCATGCCCTCGCACCGCGGACACATGCCGCCGAGACGGGTGAAGGTCGCCTTCTCGGTCTTAGTCCTGCCGGCGCCACGGTCGACGGTGATCGCACCGGTCGCCTTCACCGAGGGGACATTGAAGGAGTATGCGTTGGGCGAGCCGATCTGCGGTTGCCCGAGCCGACTGAACAGGATGCGCAGCATCGCGTTGGCGTCGGTGGCGGTGCCGACGGTGGACCGGGAGTTGGCGCCCATCCGCTCCTGGTCCACGATGATCGCCGTGGTCAGGCCGTCCAGCAGGTCGACCTCGGGCCGCGCCAACGTCGGCATGAAACCCTGCACGAACGCGCTGTACGTCTCGTTGATCATCCGCTGCGACTCGGCGGCGATGGTGCCGAACACCAGCGAACTCTTGCCGGAGCCGGAGACACCCGTGAACACCGTCAGCCGCCGCTTCGGGATCTCGACGCTGACGTCCCTGAGGTTGTTGACGCGCGCGCCCTGCACCCGGATCAGGTCGTGGCTGTCGGCAACGTGCGGAGCGGAGGGCTGGGTGGCCGTGCTCATCGTGTCTCCATCTGTCGGGCGGGACGACTCAGCGCACTTCCTGGATGCGGATCATATTGCCGGCGGGGTCCCGGAAGGCGCAGTCGCGTACGCCGTACGGCTGCTCGGTCGGCTCCTGGACGACCTCGGCGTCGCTGGCCTCCAGCTTCGCGAACGTGGCGTCCAGATCGGTGGTGGCGAGGTTGACACCGAAGTAACTGCCCTTGGCCATCAGCTCAAGGATGGTCTGCCGCTCGGCGTCGGTGATGCCCGGATTGGCGGTCGGAGGGTGCAGGACGATGGCTGTGCTGGGCTGGCCGACCGGCCCGACCGTGATCCAGCGCATCCCCTCGTACCCGACGTCGAGGCGGACCTCGAAGCCGAGGATGTCCCGGTAGAAGGCCAGGGAGGCGTCCGGATCGGTGTGCGGAAGGAAGCTGGAGTGAATGGTGATGTCCATGGCCGTCACGCTAGTTGCGGCTCCGCGACCCGCGCTTCTCGATTCCTGATCGGTCTGGTCACCTGCTTCGCCACGCACGACGGCATCCCCGCCGTCGCCTGCGCCGCCTGACGGCGGTAGACGCTGGGCGGCACGCCGACCAGCTCGGTGAAACGGGTGCTGAAGGTGCCCAGCGACGAACAGCCCACCGCGAAACAGACATCGGTGACGCTCAGGTCGCCACGACGCAGCAGCGCCATGGCCCGCTCGATCCGTCGTGTCATGAGGTAGCTGTAGGGGGACTCGCCATAGGCGAGCCGGAACTCGCGGCTGAGGTGCCCCGCCGACATGTGCGCGCCACGGGCGAGCGCCTCGACGTCCAGCGGAGACGCGTACTCCCGGTCGATCCGGTCGCGGACCCGGCGCAGCCGCGCCAGGTCGCCCAGTCGCTGTGTCGCGTCGGGTTTGCTGCTCACCTGGAAAATCGTGCCACAACCCACCGACATTCAGCCGGTCGCCGGGCGCGAGCGAGGGCCGACGAACCTGGTCAGCCGGCGTCGCGGCGGGCACGGGCCCGGCGCTTCCCCTCGTGCATGGCCTGCACCCGGGCCACCGGGATGGTCCGGCCCTCGGCCACCAGGTCAGCGGGGAGCGGCTGCGGGGCCGGCATCAGCGCGGCCCAGGGATCGCCGTCGGCGACCAGCGACGGCACCGTCCGGATGGTGAAGTCGGCGGGGGTCACCTCGGTCAGGTCGGCCCAGTCGACAGGGAAGGAGACCGGCATCCCGGGGCGCAGTCGAGGGCTGTACGCGGCGGCCACTGTGGCCCCGCCCGCGCGGGTGGCGTCCACGAAGACCCGGCCACCCCGGTCCTCCTTGATGTACGCCGTGGTCGCCAGCGCCGGGTCGAGCCGCTCGGCGCGGACGGCGAGCGCCCGGGTGGCGGCGGCCAACTCCTCCGCCGTGGGTTCGTCGGCCACCGGGACGAACACGTGCACGCCCTTGGCCCCGCTGGTCTTGACGGCGCCGGCGAGGCCGGAGTCGGCGAGCGCCTGGCGGACCAGCAGGGCGGCGGCGACCGCCGCGCGGAACCCGTCGCCCTCCGGCGGGTCCAGGTCGAGCACCAGGTGGGTCGGGCGGTGCGGGTCCGCCGCGGTGGCCAGCGTCGGGTGGTACTCCACCGCCCGCTGGTTGGCGAACCAGAGCAGGGTACGGCGGTCGTCGCAGAGGGCGTACGAGATCTCCCGGTGCGACGCCTCCGCCCAGACCGGCACCCGGCGGACCCAGTCCGGCGTGTAGCGGGGAAGGTTCTTCTGCATGAACGGTGGCTGGCCAGGGCGGACCCTGATCACCGACAGCGGACGGCCCCGCAGTTGCGCGAGGATCGGGTCGTGGACCGCGTCGAGGTAGTCGACCAGGTCGCGCTTTGTCGCGTCGTCGCGGTCGGACAACGGCTGGTCCAGGTTGGTCAGGGCCACGCCGTCCCGGGTCTCGTCAGCCTCGCTCACCCGACCACCCTCCCGGCCTGAGTGCCGTCGGTCAACCGGACGTGCCGATCGGTTCCGGGAACACGTCGAGGAGGTAGGCGCCGTCGGTGGGCAGCCAGCAAGAAATGCCCTTGCTCTGCCATTTCCATTTGTGATCATGTGCCCGATGAAATTCTTTCCCGCTACTGCGGACTCCACCGCCCTGGACCGTGCCGCCGCGTACCCGGCCGACGGTCCCATCACCGCCCTGACCGCTGAGAAGATCCGCGAGGAGCTCGGTGCCAACCAGTTCCGCCCGGAATGGGTCTGGCTTGCCGAGGACGAGAACGGGTACATCCTTGCCCGTGCACTCTGGTGGGGTCGCGCCGACAGCGAGCGCCCCATAGCGCTCGATTGCCTCCAGGTCCGTTCCACCGTTGCCGATCCGGTCGCCGTCGCCACCAGGCTCCTTGACGCCGCGCATGCCGCCTTCGGCGCGCGGCCGCTGTACAACCTCTCCCTCCCAACGGACTGGAGCAGCCGACCGGAACTGAGCGAGGCAGTGGCCTGGCGTCGCGAGGCGGGCCTGCGCACAGGGCTGAGCCGGGAGATTCAGCGCCTGCGCTACGAGTGGACTCCGGCGGCGGGACTGCCCGGGGCCGGCGGTCGGCTGACGTTCCGCGAGGGCAGCGACGAGGAGTTCCTGGAGGCCTTCGTGCGGGTGTCGGGCGACAGCCTCGACGAGGCCACCCGTGACGAGCTGCGCAGAAAGAGCGCCAGGCAGCTGGCCGAGGAGGACATGAAGTTCTACCTCGACTGCCCGGGTGAGCGCTCCTGGTGGAGGCTTGCGGAGCTGCCCGACGGCACTCTCGCCGGCCTGGCCGTCCCGTCAGCGACCCCGTACAACCGCAACGTCGGGTATCTCGGTGTCGTACCCGAGCAGCGCGGCAAGGGACTGATCGACGAGATCCTCGCCGAGATCACCCGCTTCCACGCGACCGAACGCGCCGAGCGCATCACCGCGACCACGGACACTACGAACATCCCGATGGCCGCCGCCTTCGACCGCGCCAACTACGAGGTGACGGAGATCCGTATGGTTCTGGAGGCTTCGGGGGCCGCATGACGTGCCGACGGGAACGGCGTTCCACCACCACGAGCCGCAATTCGTCATTAGCCCCGTCAGCGGCAGGACAAGGGATGACGCCGCCGGTGTCGTCCCCCTGCCTGGGTCGTCCCAGGCGGCAGCCGAGGCGTTGCTGGACGTGTTCAACTCGCGGCGGCGCCGTCGGTCAACCGGACGCGGCGCTCGGGTACGGATCGGTTTCGGCGCCCACCGTGGCCGGCCCCGACGGATCAGTGTCCGGCCCGGGGTGGACTGGGCGTCGGGGCAGTGCCGTCACGGCGACAAGTGACGCGGTGACCACCAGGGCGGCGGCCACGGCGAACGCGGTCCGGTAGCCGCCGGCGAGCGCTGCCGTCTCGGCCCAGCCGGAAGCCCGCAGAGCGTCGCTGCGAGCGGCGGCCAGGGTGGCCAGCACGGCCAGGCCGACCGCGCCGCCGACCTGCTGGGTGGTGTTGGCGAGGCCGGAGGCGAGCCCGGCGTCCGTGTCGGTCGCGCCGGCCATCGCGAGGGTGGTGACCGCCGGCAGCGTCAGGCCGCCGGCCACCCCGAAGACGAGCATGGCGGGGAGTACGTCCACGGCGTAGCCACCGTCTGCGGGCAGCCGGGCGAGCAGCAGGAACCCGACGGTCGCCAGGCCGAGCCCGGCCAGGAGCACGCTCCGGGCACCCCAGCGGGCGATCAGCCGACCGGCGAAGCCGAGCGACACCACCGCGATCACCACCGGGGTGGGCAGGAAAGCCCAGCCGGTGGCCGACGCGTCCAGCCCGAGCACCAGTTGCAGCTCCACGGCGAGCAGGAACTGGAAACCGAAGTACGCGGCGACCATGAGGAACTGCACGGTGTTCGCCGCGACCAGGCCCGGTACGCGCAGCACCCGGGCCGGCAGCAGCGGGACGACGGCCACCCGCTGACGTACGGCGAACCCGCCGAGCAGCAGCACCGCGAGCACCGCCGTACCGAGGGTGCGTGGGCTGGTCCAGCGGTGCTCGGCGGTGCCCACGATGCCCAGCACGGCGACCATGAGGCCGGCGGTGGCGAGCAGCGCGCCGGGTACGTCCAGGCCGGACCGCAGGCCGATGCCCCGTTCGGCGGGGAGTCGGCGGACGGCGGCGAGCAGGATGACCGCCCCGATCGGCAGGTTGACCAGGAAGATCGACCGCCAGCCGGCAGCCTCGGTGAGCACCCCACCGGCGACCGTGCCGATCGACGCGCCGGCCGCTCCGGTGAAGCTGAACACGGCGATCGCACGCGCCCGCTCGGCCGCCTCGGGGTAGAGCCGGACGATCATGCCGAGACTGACCGCCATGGCGAGCGCGCCGCCCACGCCCTGCCCGAAGCGCGCGGCGACCAGCAGCGCCGGCCCGGTGGCGACCGCGCAGGCCAGCGAGGCCACTGTGAACAGTGTGATGCCGGCCAGGAAGACCCGCCGTCGGCCGAGCAGGTCGCCGAGGCGGCCGGCGAGCAGCAGCAGCCCGCCGAACGCGACCAGGTAGGCGTTGACCACCCACGCCAGGCCCGCGGCGGTGAAGCCCAGGTCGCGTTGTACGGCGGGCAGTGCCACAGCGACCACGCTGCCGTCCAGGATGATCATCAGGCTGCCGGCGCAGAGCACCAGCAGCGCTGGCCAGCGGGACGCGACGACACGGTCCATGAAACCCCTCCTTGGTGCACGGTTTGTTACCGAGGTCATCGTCTGTGACCATGAGCCGGAGCGGAAGGAGGCACTGTTGTGTCCCAGAGGAACAGCGATGTGTCCGCGCAGGTGAAGGCCGAGTTGACCTGCGCGGCCGAGAACGTGCCGTTCACCCCGGGTCAGGCCCGGGCCTGCACCGTCCGCGAGGTGCTCGACCGGGTCGGCGGCAAATGGAGCATCAGCATCCTGGTGTCCGCCTCACACGGCCCGGTGCGCTTCACCGAGCTGGAGCGGAACGTCGAGGGGATCAGTCGGCGGATGCTCACGCTGACGCTGCGCAACCTGGAACGGGACGGCCTGCTGCACCGCACGGTCTACCCGACCGTCCCGCCCAAGGTCGAGTACACGGCGACCCCGATGGCATTGGAGCTCTACGAGTCGCTGGTGGCACTCACGAGCTGGGCCGAGCGGCACCGCCGGGCCATCGCCGAGGCGCGGACCAGGTACGACGCCGAGCACGCCGGCTAAACCGCGCACCGGTGTGGGGAACGCCACCACGCCAATCTGACCGATCGGTCAGGGTCTGACCGATCGGTCAGGCATGCTGGTCTGCGGAGGTGGACCAGTGATGGCCAGAGCAGTGTCCGAGACGCACGGCGAGATCCTCGCCGCGGCGGCGCGGCAGTTCGCGGTGACCGGTTACCGGGGCACCTCGCTCCAGGACATCGCCCGCGAGGTCGGCTGTTCCAAGGCGACCGTGCTCTACCACTTCGCCAGCAAGGAAGCCCTGCTCGCCGAGCTGATGGCCCCGGCGATCGCGGTGCTGCGAGACCTCGACGACCAGCTCACCGGGCTGACCGGAGCGGTCGCCCAGCAAGCCGCCGCCGTCGGCTTCGTCGACCTCGCGGTCCGGTTCCGGGGTGAGATCGCGCTGCTCCGCGGCGAGTTCGCAGAACTGCTCTGCCAGCCGGCCTTCGCACACATCCAGCAGATCTCGGAACGCCTTCGGGACGCGTTGGCCGGCCACTCGGACCGGCCGGTAGCCCGGGTCACGGCACTGGTGCTACTGGCCGGCATCCCCGAGGCGTGCGCCGAGTTCGTCGACATTCCCGACGACGACCTGCGCTCCGCCCTGCTCACCCTCGTCCGGCGGGCCGTCGAACCCGTCGACGCAGCCCTGCCCCAACAACCCACGACCGAGGACAAGGACTCCTGATGGCCACCCTGCTCTACCGGCTCGGCCGGGGCGCGTTGCGCCGGCGACGGCTAGTCGTCGCGCTCTGGCTCGTCGTACTCGTCGTCGCCGGCCTGGCCGCGGCGACCCTGCGCGGCCCGACGGCGAGCAACTTCACCATGCCCGGCACCGAGAGCCAGCGCGCGCTCGACCTGCTCAGCGAGCAGTTCCCCGCAGCCAGCGGCGCCACCGGCACCATCGCGATCAAGGCGCCGGCCGACGGTCAACTGGCCACCCCCGAGGGTCAGGCCGTGGTGCAGGAGCTGGTCCAGGAGGCCTCGACACTGCCCGGCGTGGTCGGCGCGGTCAACCCGTTCCAGGTCGGCGCGGTCTCGCCCAACGGCCGGTACGCGCTGGTCCAGGTCCAGTTCGCCACCGGCGGCGACGAGGTGACCGACGAGCAGCGCACCGCGTACGAGGAGGTCGGCGCCGCCGTCGAGGCGAAGGGTTGGCAGGTCGCCCCGGGCGGCGAGGTGCTGGGTGGTGAGCCGGAGATCGGCTCCACCGAGGCGCTCGGCGTACTGGTCGCCGCGATCGTCCTGATCATCACGTTCGGTTCACTGGTCGCCGCTGGAATGACCATGCTCAACGCGCTGATCGGCGTCGGCGTCGGCATGGCCGGTCTGTTCGCGCTGAGCGGCGTCATCGAGTTGACCAGCACCGCGCCGATCCTGGCGCTGATGCTCGGCCTCGCCGTCGGCATCGACTACTCGTTGTTCATCACCTCCCGGCACCGACAGAACCTGCTCGAAGGCCTGTCACCGGAGGAGGCGGTCGGCCGCGCGGTGGGCACCGCCGGTTCCGCCGTGGTCTTCGCGGGTGCCACGGTGGTCATCGCCCTCGCCGGCCTGGCCGTGGTGAACATTCCGTTCCTCACCGTGATGGGTCTCGCCGCCGCCGGCACTGTCACCATCGCCGTGCTCGTGGCGATCACCCTCCAGCCCGCACTGCTCGGCTTCGCCGGCAAGCGGGTGCTGCCGCGCCGACTGCGTTCCACGGTCGACGCCGCCGCGCCTGGTGAGCCGGTGGGCGAAGAGACGGTGCCGGCCGAGGACCGCTCTGGGTTCGGCTTCCGCTGGGCGCGGTTCGTCATCCGCTTCCGGGTGCCGGTCATCCTGGTCTCGCTGCTCGGCCTGGGCCTGCTCGCGCTGCCCACGCCGGACATGCGGCTGGCCCTGCCGGACGCCAGCACGGCGACGGTGGGCTCACCGGCCCGGGTGGCGAGCGACCTGACCACCGAGGGCTTCGGTCCGGGCTTCACCGGCCGACTCGCGGTGGTCGTGGCGGGCGACGACGCGCAGGCGACCGCGGCCGCAGTGCCGCAGGTGACCGCGATGATCCAGCGCACCGAGAACGTCCTCGCGGTGGCACCGCCGCAGCTGAGCCCGGACGGGCGGACCGCGCTGCTCGGGGTGGTGCCGAAGACCGGCCCGACCGACGAGGCCACCGAGACCCTGGTGCACAACGTCCGCGACGCGGTCGGCGGGGTCCAGGGCGTCGAGGTGCTGCTCACCGGCGCCACCGCGGTCGGGATCGACGTCTCGGAGAAGCTCTCC
The DNA here is from genome assembly GCF_018070425.1 of Micromonospora sp. C81. Classification (NCBI taxonomy): domain Bacteria; kingdom Bacillati; phylum Actinomycetota; class Actinomycetes; order Micromonosporales; family Micromonosporaceae; genus Micromonospora; species Micromonospora sp. C81. The sequence goes on along the minus strand of NZ_JAGPXS010000026.1, from coordinate 9,492 downwards.
GATGCGCTGCCGATCTACCTGCTGCTGGTCGTCGGGCTCTCGGTGCTGCTGCTGATGCTGGTGTTCCGCTCGCTGCTGGTGCCGCTCAAGGCGGCGCTGGGTTTCCTGCTCACCGTGGCCGCCACGTTCGGCATCACGGTGGCGATCTTCCAGCAGGGCCACCTCGCCAACCTGGTCGGCCTGGACACCCCGGCCCCGCTGGTCAGCTTCCTGCCCATCCTGCTGATCGGCATCCTGTTCGGGCTGGCCATGGACTACGAGGTGTTCCTGGTCTCCCGGATGCGGGAGGACTTCGTGCACGGCGACACCGCGCGTGAGGCCACGATCAGCGGCATGGGCCACGGTGCCCGGGTGGTCACCGCCGCCGCGCTGATCATGATGTCCGTCTTCGGCGGCTTCGTTTTCCTCGAAGACCCGATCATCAAGTCGATGGGCTTCGCGCTCGCCATCGGCGTGGCCATCGACGCGTTCGTGGTCCGGATGACCATCGTGCCGGCGGTGATGTCCCTGCTCGGCGACCGTGCCTGGTGGCTCCCCCGCTGGCTCAACCGCGCCCTGCCCAACGTGGACATCGAGGGCGAGGGCCTGCGCGAGCACCTGGAGGACCGGACCCCCACGCGGGTCTGAACCCCACCTGGTCGATCATGGAGTTGTGGTGTCCGCCGTGCCCCGGTCCGGGGCGTTGGTCGGGCACCACAACTCCATGATCGGCGCGACCGGGCCGGTCAGACCCCGGCCGGGTACGTTTCCATCTCGCCGGGGGCGGCCGGGACCGGCAGCGGGTGCAGGGCCGTCGTCTCGTCACACCAGATGAAGGCGTCGTACCGGTCGCCGAGCCGCGTCGGCACGTAGTTGCCCCAGGACTCGAAGGACGGGTCGTAGACGACCCCGATCGCCCGGTGGTCCGCAGTCTCGGTGACCCAGCCCGGCTGGTCGTCGCCGCCGAAGATGAGGACCGCCCGCTCCGGCATCAGCTCGTGCAACCGCCGCTCGACCGACCCTTCCCGCGCCGGAGGCACCACCATCGCCTCCGCGGGCGAACCCCAGCGGGGAGCGGCGATCACCGTGCCCCGGTAACTACCGAAGCCGATCAGGGCCACCGCGTCGTCGCCGTGCCGTTCCCGGGCCAACTGACCGATGTTGACCATCCCGTCGGCGGCCATGTCGGTGGCCCGGGCATCCCCGACGTGCGTGTTGTGGGCCCAGACGATCCCCCGGGCGTCCGGCCCGTACCGGTCCAGCAGCCGGTCCAGAGTGTCCTGCATGTGGGTGTCGCGGATGTTCCACGAGTCCGGCCCGCCGGCCACCATCGCGCGGTAGTACCGCTCCGCGCCGGCCACCACCTCCGCGTTCTGCCAGGCCGAGAAGCGATCCGGACCGTCGGAGAGCGCGTGTTCGCGGGTGCGGGCGAGCAGCCGGACCACCTCCTCCTCGCAACGGGCGGAGACGAACCTGCTGGCCGCGCCGTACTCTTCGACCCTCTTGCCGTACGGCTCGAAGCAGCGGTAGGCGTCCTGCGCCGCCTCCAGCGACGTCGGGTCCTCCTCCCCCAGGTAGTCGAAGATCGCCTGCATCGACTCCCAGAGGCTGTACACGTCGAGCCCGTGGAACCCGGCCCGTTGATCCTCCGGCCGCTCCACGTTCCAGGCCCGCAGCCAACTGGCGAACCGGGCCACCTCGGCGTTGGCCCACATCCAGGTCGGCCACCGCTCGAACTGCTCCAGGGCGAACTGCGGTTCGAGTGCGCCACCCGGCGCGGCCGTCACCGAGCGGTGCACCCGGTCACAGTCCGGCCAGTCACCCTCCACGGCCACGAAGGAGAACCCGCACTCCGCGATCAACCGGCGGGTGAGCTGCTCACGCAACCGGTAGTAGTCGTAACTGCCGTGGGTGGACTCTCCGATCATCACCACCCGGGCGTCGCGAACGCGCTCCAGCAACGGGTCGAAGTCGCTCGGCGCGCCGAGCCGCTGAACCAGCATGCCAGCGGCTACCCGGCCGCCGCTGCGGCAAACCGTGGGCGCGCCGCGGCCCGACACGCCGGCCGCCGGGCCGCCGGGGGTGCCGACCGAGCCGGTGTACGGCCACCGCGAGCGGGTAGCCGGCCGACATGACCGTCACCGGCGTTCAGTTGCAGGAGTACCTGGCCGGGCTCGACTACCCGGTCTCCCGGGAGGATCTGGTCCGCTGGGGCCAGGAGAACGGGGCCAGCACGGCGATGTTGCAGATGTTGCAGGCGTTGCCGGCGGATCAGTTCGACTCACCGGACGAGCTGAGCGCCGCGCTGACCACCCTCTCCTGAGCTGTCCTCCGGCGCCTCGACCCTCGCGTTACGCGAGGGCGACGGTGCGGGATTCGGCGCGGGCGGTTTCGGCGGCGGCGAGGATGCCGACGACATCACGGCCGAAGCGGACGTCGCAACGGTGGTCGCGGGTGCCGGCCCGCACCTGCTCGACCAGCTGGTCGATCGCGACGCCGAACGCGGTGGCGGCATCGTTCTCGCCGAACGGGACGTTCTCGATGCCGTTCTCGCCGTAGAACACGAACTCCCGGGCCATCGACTCAGTCGGGGCATCCAGGGAGAGCGAGGCGCTGCTGGTGGCACCGCCCTCGTGGGTGAGCAGCAGGTGCACCATGCCGCTCGGCCCGTCCATCGCCGCCACCTGGGTCACCCGACCCAGCACGGGCAGGAGGATGGAGAGCGCGTGCGGGGCGATGTCCCAGAGCGCGCCGTGCTCCCGGCGCCACAACGAGCCGCCGTACGGGCTGCCGTCCTGGAAGATCGAGGCGAAGGCGGTGGTCCGGCCGTGCTGCCACCCCCCGGCGGCAGCGGTGGCGGCGAGGAACGCCGTCACGTTCGGCTGGAACCGCTGGGTGAAGAAGACGACCGAGGCGACCCCGGACTCCTCGGCGGCAACGACCACCCGGTCGGCGTCGGCCACGCTGAGCGCCAGCGGCTTGTCCAGCAGCAGGTGCCGTCCGGCGGAGGCGGCCCGGACCGCGATATCGGCCTGGACGTCCGGCGGCAGCGCGACGGCGACCGCCTCGCACTGCTCGATCAGGGCGTCGATGTCGGCGTAGGCCGGCACCCCGTACCGCTCGGCAAGCGCGGAGGCCCGCTCCGGGTTACGCCCCCACACTCCGACCAACTCCGCGTCCGGGTGTGCGTGCAACGCCTTCCCGTGCGTCTCGATCGCCCAGTGACCGGTGCCGAACAAACCGAACCGCAGCACGTGTACCTCCGCTGTTTCCCCACCCCGCGGCAACGCCACGGACGCGATCCACGCTAGTCGCCTCACCAGGGGCATCGGCGGCGGGTCGACCAACCGGAGCAGCTCACATGCTGTGCCACCGGGCGTGGCCGGAGTCCGGGCGTGGCCGGGATCCGGTCGACGCCGGGATCCGGTCGACGCCGGGACCCGGTCGGCGCCTGTCGAGCTGCCCCACCCGTGGGGCGGAGCTTGGGCTTGGGCTTGGGCTTGGGCCTGGGCCTGGGCTTGGGCTTGAGCCCGGGCGGGACGTCGGGACGGGCCGCCGGACGCGTGATCGACTCGCATTCCTTGATTCCGGGGCATCCGGAGGCTCGCGACACCCCGCTTTACAGAAAGCCGAGTCGATCATTGAGTCTCCCGCCGCACCCCACGCGCGGGGGTGACCCTCGACCACGACAGCCGACCCGCCGCGCCCCACTCACGGGGCAGCTCTACAGCGAGCGGCGGACACCCTGCCGTCCGCGCCCGCGCCCGCGGTCGGCGGCGGCGGCGAGGCGAAGGCGAGGCAGGGTCATCCCGTTACTACGACGGTTAGTAGGCTGTGCCGGTGACCGAGGCAACGACCGGGCGGGTCCGGTGACCAGCGTGAGCGCCGACTCACCGGTGAACGGGATCGTCGCGACCGTGTCGATCGTGCTGTCGCTGCTCGTCGCGGCGTGGGCGCTGGTGGGGGCGGTTCGCCAACGGCCGCCGGACCGGGCGCAGTTCGTCGGTCTGGCCGTACTCGAGGTGGCGTTGCTCGTCTTGGGCGTGCTGGCGCTCGTCGCGGTCGGCGGCGGGGATCGGCCCGGCGAGCCCGGCGCCTTCTTCGGTTACCTGGTCACGCTGGTCTGCCTGCCGCCGCTGGCGTGGGTGCTGGCCCGGATGGAGCCGACCCGATGGGGTTCGGCGATCGTGTGCGCGGTCTGCCTGGTGACCCCGGTGGTGGTGGTCCGGTTGCAGCAGACCTGGGAGGTGCTCGGTGGTTGAGACACAACCGGTCCGGCGTCGCACGAACACCGGGCCTGGTCGGCTGCTGATCGCGGTCTACCTGCTCTTCGCGATCGCGGCGACCAGTCGGGCCGGCCTCCAGATCGCCACCAAGTTCGACGAGGCGCCGGTGGCGTACCTGCTGTCCGCGCTGGCCGCGCTCATCTACATCGTGGCCGCGGTGGGGCTCGCCCGTGCCGGGCACACCGGGCGACGGGTCGCGCTGGCGTGCTGCTCCGTGGAGCTCGTCGGGGTGGTCGCGGTCGGCATCCTCAGCCTGGTCGACAAGGATCTCTTCCCGGACGAGACGGTCTGGTCGCAGTTCGGCAGCGGGTACGGCTACATCCCGCTGGTGCTGCCGGTGCTCGGCCTGATCTGGCTCTGGCGCACCCGCCGCGACCCCGCCTGACCCGGCGACGAGGGCGTCCCCTGCGCGAAGGAACGCCCTCGTCGGAAGAACCTGTCAGTCCCGTGGGCCGCCGGCGACGTAGATGACCTGGCCGGAGACGAAACCGGCACCCTCGCTCGCCAGGAACGAGATGGTGTGCGCGACGTCCTCCGGCCGCCCCGGCCGACGGACCGGGATCTCGGCCGCGGCGTGCTTCTGGAAGTCCTCGAAGTCGACCTTCATGCGGGCGGCGGTGGCAGCGGTCATGTCGGTGACGATGAAGCCGGGCGCGACCGCGTTGACGGTCACCCCGAACGGCCCCAGCTCGATGGCGAGCGTCTTGGTGAAGCCCTGGAGGCCGGCCTTGGCGGCGGCGTAGTTCGCCTGGCCCCGGTTGCCCAGCGCGGAGGTGCTGGAGAGGTTGACGATCCGCCCCCACTTGCGGTCCACCATGTGCTTCTGCGCGGCCTGGCTGAACAGGAACGCACCGCGCAGGTGCACGCCCATCACCGTGTCCCAGTCGGCGTTGGTCATCTTGAACAGCAGGTTGTCGCGCAGCACGCCGGCGTTGTTGACCAGGACGGTGGGCGCGCCCAGCTCGGCAGCGACACGGGCCACCGCCGCCTCAACCTGATCACGGTCGGAGACGTCGGCGCCCACACCGAGCGCCCGGCCGCCGTCGGCGGCGATGGCGTCCACCGTCTCCTTGGTGGCCGACTCCTCGATGTCGACCACGGCGACGGCCATCCCGTCGGCGGCCAGCCGCCGGGCGGTGGCCGCACCGATACCGCGTGCGGCTCCGGTGACGATGGCGACGCGGGGCTCCTCCGACATGATTACCTCCCAGTAACGTGCGGTCGATCGGAGGAGCTTAACGTCAACAGGCCGACCCTCGGCATAGGCGAATCCACCGGTATCCGTACCCGGAGACCTTCACCGCGCCGAGCTTGCCCAGCTCCCCGTAACCGCGGTCGGTGAGCACGTCGATCGGGAGGTCGGCCTCCGGCTCCAGGCTGCTCAGGTCCACCTCGACGTCGTCGGTGCCGAGGTTGTGCACGAAGACCATGGTCCCGGTCGGCCCGTCCGCCCGGTGCGCGAGCACTCCGGCCGGCATCGCCACGTCGATATGGGTGGTGGAGCCGGAGCCGATCTCCGGAGCCTCCCGCAGCGTACGGATCATGCGCTCGAACCAGGCGAGCAGCGACTTGGCGTCGCTCCGCTGGGCGGTGACGTTGATGTTCTGGTAGCCGAACTCACCCTTGTCGATCACCGGGCGGACCAGCTTCTCCGGGTCCGCCGTGGAGAAGCCGGCGTTCGGTTGGAACGACCACTGCATGGGGGTACGGATCGCCTCCCGGCCGGGCAGCGACAGGTTCTCGCCCATCCCGATCTCCTCGCCGTAGCGCAGCACCGGGGTGCCGCGCATGGAGAACTGGAGGGCGTACGCCAGTTCGAGGCGACGACGGTCGTTGCCGAGCATGGGGGCGAGCCGGCGACGGATGCCCCGGTCGTAGATGCGCATGTTCTCGTCCGGGCCGAACTGCTCGTACACCTGGTTGCGTTGTTCGGTGGTCAGCCGGGACAGGTCGATCTCGTCGTGGTTGCGCAGGAAGGTGGCCCACTGCCCGCCGACCGGCAGCTTCGGGGTGTCGTGCAACGCGTCGATCAGCGGCTCCGGGTCCTGCCGGGCCAGGGCGAGCATGAGCCGACCGTTGAGCATGAAGTCGAAGAGCATGTGGATCCGGTTGCCGGAGCCGCTGCCGTCGCCGAAGAAAGTCGGCAGCTCGTCGGGCTCGACGTTCGCCTCGGCCAGCAGCACGGCGTCGCCGCGGCGCCACTGCACGTGCTGGCGCATCTCGGTGAGGAACTCGAAGTCCTTCGGCGAGTTCGGGTTGCCCGGCTCGGTCAGCTCGATGATGAACGGCACCGCGTCCATCCGGAAGCCGGAGACGCCGAGCTGGAGCCAGAACGACATGATCTTCTTGACCTCGGCCCGGACTTCCGGGTTGGCGAAGTTGAGGTCCGGCTGGAACTTGTAGAACCGGTGGTAGAACCATGCCTTGGCGGTGCGGTCGTAGCTCCAGGTCTCCTTCTGCTCGCCGGGGAAGACCATGCCTTGGTGCCGGTCGTCCGGCTCGGTGTCGGACCAGACGAACCAGTCCCGGTACGGCGAGTCCGGCGAGGAGCGGGCGGACTGGAACCACGGGTGCTCGTCGGAGGTGTGGTTGACCACCAGGTCGATGATCACGCGGATGCCGCGGTTCTGTGCCTGGTGCAGCAGCTCGGCGAAGTCGCCCAGCGTGCCGAAGCGCGGGTCGACGTTGTAGAAGTCGGTGACGTCGTAGCCGTCGTCACGGTTGGGCGACGGGTGGATCGGGTGCAGCCACAGGCAGGTCACCCCGAGACGGGCCAGGTAGTCCAGCCTCCCGATCAGCCCACGAATGTCACCGACGCCGTCGCCGTCGGAGTCGGCGTACGTGTCGATGTCGAGGCAGTAGACGACGGCTTCGGAATACCAACGGTCACCCATGCCGGAGGAACATCTCCGTTCGATCACCGCGGCAAACCAGCCCGGCGGGCCGCACCTCGTGGTGGGCTACCGTGCCGGTCATGGAGATCGACCTCGTACCGCCGAGCGAACCGATGGACTGGTCCCGGGGCAGCTGGCTGCACCCGCCGGTACGCGTCGAGGAGGGCCCGGCCGGTGAGCTGGTCGTCGAGCCGGCCGCGGAGAGCGACTTCTGGCGGCGGACCAGCTACGGCTTCGTCCACGACGACGGCCCGGCCCTGCTGGCACCGCTGCCCGTCGGCGCGGCCATGGAGGTGAGCTTCCGGCTCGACTTCTCGGCGCAGTTCGACCAGGCCGGTGTGCTCGTCCGCGTCGACGAACGGACGTGGACCAAGGCCGGTGTCGAGATGAGCGACGGCGAGTCGCAGCTCGGCGCGGTGGTGACTCGGGAGTTCTCCGACTGGTCGGTGGCGCCGGTGCCGCAGTGGGCGGGCCGTGAGGTGACTGTGCGGGCCAGTCGGGCCGGCGACGCGCTGACCGTACGCGCCCGGGTCGACGAGGAGCCGTGGCGACTGGTCCGGCTCACCCCGCTGGACCCGGCGGCCGAGGCGCTGGCCGGGCCGTTCTGCTGCGCGCCGTCCCGCGCCGGCCTGACCGTGGTGTTCACCGGGTGGCGGCAGGGGCCGGCGGACACCGCGCTGCACCCGGAGCACTGAGCGCAGGTGTAGCGGGGGCCCTGCTGGGTATGACCCTCCGATCCCCCGAAGCCGACCGGAAGGACGACCATGGCGTACGCCCAGAGTGGCGACCCGTCCGAGTTCACCGGGCTGACCGGTTGGGTGGCCTCGGTGATCGAGGCGATGGGCCCGGTGGGCGTGGCGCTGCTGGTGGCGTTGGAGAGCATCGTCCCGCCGATTCCCAGCGAGATCGTGTTGGCGCTCGCCGGTTTCCTGGCCCACGAGGGCCAGTTCAACGTCTTCCTCGTGGTGCTGGCCGCGACGGTCGGCTCCCTGGTCGGCGCGTTGGTGCTCTACTGGCTCGGCGCGGCGCTCGGCGAGGAACGGCTGAAGCGTTGGCTGGACCGCATCCCGTTGGTGGACCGCGACGACTTGGAGAAGGCCGACCGCTGGTTCGAGCGGCACGGCCGGTGGGCGGTGCTGATCGGCCGGGTTGTGCCGGTGGTCCGCAGCCTGGTCTCCGTGCCGGCCGGGGCCAACCGGATGCCGCTGGGCGAGTTCATCCTGCTCACCACCATCGGCAGCGGGGTGTGGAACGGTCTCATCGTCGGGGCCGGGTACGCGCTCGGGAGCCGTTGGCAGAACGTCGAGCGCTACAGCGACTGGTTCAACTACGCGATCGTCGCGGTCTTCGTCGTCATGGTGGTGATGTGGGTGATCCGTAAGGTCCGCCGCCGCCGGGAGCGCGACGACCGGCGGTCGGTGACCGCCGGTCGTTGATCCGCGTTATCGCTTACCGCCGGCGTCCTGGCCGGACGCCGGCGAGCATGGTCAGGGCAGGGTGTCCAGGTGCGGCCCCACCGCGTTGGCGAAGCCGTTGCCGTTGCTGGCGTCCCAGTTCACCGACCAGGTCATCGCACCCCGGATGCCGGGGTAGGTGCGCGGCGGCCGGAAGCTGCCGCAGTTGGTGCCTCGGGCCAGGCAGTCCAGGGCGGCGTTGACCACGCTGGGCGCGACGATGCCGCCGCCGGCCGCCCCCGGCCCCGCCGGCAGACCGAGACCGACCTGGTCGGGGCGCAGCCCGGCTTCCAACTGGATGCAGGCCAGCGCGACGATGAAGTTCACTGTGCCCTGCCCGTAGGCGGCATTCTGGTCGCAGCCGAGCATCGCCCCCGAGTTGTAGAACTGGGTGTTGACGACGGTGAGGATGTCCTTGATGTCGAGCGCCAGCTTGAAGTAGCCGCCGGCCGGGTTCTGCATGTCGATGGTCTGCGGTGCCATCGCGATGATCAGGCTCGACCCGACCTTGGCCCGCAGCGCGCGCAGCGCCTGCGCCATGTACGTCGGGTTGAGCCCGTTCTCCAGGTCAATGTCGATCCCGTCGAAGCCGTAGCGGGCGATCAGCGCGGCGGCCGTGTCGGCGAACGCGGTGGCCGAGGCGGCGTTGTTGACGGTGACCCGGCCGGTCTCGCCGCCGACCGAGAGGATCACCCGCTTGCCCCGGCTGTGCAGGGTGCGCACGTCGGCGGTGAAGTCCGCGTCGGTGTAGCCGCCGAGCGTCGCGGCGAGCGCGGTGACCAGGGACAGGATTAGGGATCTGGCAGGCTTCATGCGACCCTCCGCGCCCGGGAACGGGCATCCATGGACGTCAACGTCACCGCTAATTATTAAGACAGT
>NZ_JAGPXS010000025.1:0-91876 GCF_018070425.1 Micromonospora sp. C81 | reverse complement strand
CCGGCGAAGACACCACCGGCGAACGCGAGACCAGCAACAGACAACATGCTCTTACGGAAGATCGTGTTCATGGGGGTAGCTCCTTCGGGGGTAGGAAACACCCGCACCGCCAATGGGGGTCGGCGACACAAGGGGTGTGAGCACCTCGTCCGGCGCTGCATCAAACAAAGGAAAAAAGTCTTAGGGAGATCGGCACCGCCAAGCGGGGGGGCTTGCGGGGGCCGGGTCGGCGGCCTGCGAGCCGGAGGGCTCGGGCGCCGGGTCCATGTGTAACGACCGGGGGTCCGGGGTCATTCCGGGGGCCGGGTCATTCCGTGGCACCCGATGGGGCGGGGCTGGGGAGGCTTCAACGATGCGGGCCGGGTCGGCATTCCAACCCCGCTACCAACCCGTAGGCGGGGCGGTGAGGCGGTGGTCCTGCGATCATCAGAGTGTGTAACGACCCCGCCCCGGCCATCATTCCGACCCACCGGTGCACCCGGTCACAGGCCAAACGCCCCGAACCTCGTACCGCGGCCATCGGCGCTCTCGGCTCAACCCCTCAGACCGGACAAACCTCCCATACGGCGGCGCGGCCGGCCTCAGCCCGTTCCGTTCTGGGCATGATCCACTCGGCTTTGCCAATATCGAGGTGTCCGAGACGGCGGGACACCCCGACATCATTGAACTCGTGTCGATCATGCGGATGTTGGAGCTTTCCACGGGCCCGGGCGGGGGAGGCCGAGCCGCCTAGGACCCGGGGATGTTGAGGCCGCCCAGGGGTGGAGACGTCGAAACCGCGCCCCCGAACCAGGGACGCGGTTTCGCGGACGTCAGGTATGTGTCGGGTCAGGCGACGTTGCGTTGGGCTGGGACGGTCGACTTGTGCGGGTGACCCAGTCGGGCCTCCAGCCGTGCGACGTCGACCCGGGCGTGCCGGCGGTCTGCCAGGTCCTCCCAGCCGACGGCGAGCAGTCGCAGTCGTTCCGACTCGCTGAAGCCGCCCCACACGCCGTACGGCTCACGGACCGACAGCGCGTGTGCGGCGCACTCGGCCCGGACCGGGCAGGCGCGACAGACCGACTTGGCGGCGGACTCGCGACGCAGTCGGGAGGAGCCACGCTCGCCGTCCGGGTGGAAGAACTGGGCGCTGTCCCGCCCTCGGCAGGCACCGAGCCGTTGCCAGTCCCAGAGATCGACGATGGGTCCGGGCAGTCTACGTACGTTCGACATCAGCACCCCTCCTCCCGCGCGGCTCCGCGAGAATCCTTGTGGCCGGCATCCGTGCGGCGGGCCGCGCAGGCGCACCGTTCCCGGCCTGGACCTCCCGGTACCCGGGCCGCAGCCGACTCACACGTGTGTGATCGAAAACGTCCTACAAATTGCGGCTTTTGCCCTATCTGTCGGAAAAGTTCGAAGGATTGCCGGGAACCCCCTCCCGAGCCGACCCCGTCATGGTCTGCTCGTTGGCGGAGAGGAGACCACAGTGCGTACCGTCCTTGTGTGCGTTCGGACACCACTCGCGGCCCAGCACCTTGCTTCTGCTGCCGCGCGGCTGGGGTTGTCAGCAATTGTTCGTACCGCAGTCTCCGATCCTGAGGTGATGCTGCGGCTGGCCGAGCGACCGGCCGACGTGGTGTTGGCCGACACGGCCCTCACCCGGCCGGACAGCGCCGGCTTCGTTCGTCGGGTCCTGGCCCGCGCGCCGCAGGCCGCGGTGCTGCTGCTCGGCACCGAAGAGTCCGAGGCGGCGGCGGCCACCATCAGCGCCGGTGCCCGCGGTCTCATTCAGAACGTCGACCACGACCTGACCAGCGCGGTGGCCAAGGCCCTCCTGCTGCTCACAGCGCCCGGCCGGGCCTCCCGGCAGCGGATCACCGATCCGGCCCGGGATGCCGCGGCGGTAGGCGGTTCTGGTCGCTCCGGGCCGTCCCCGCGTGGCTCCGGCGAGCCCGGCTGGCCGGCAACGCCCGGCGACGGGTCGGCGGGGATGCCGTCGGTGCCGGTGCAGCGGGGGGACGACGAGGCCGAGTCGGCGACCGGCGAGTCGTCGGCGGATCAGACCGATCCGGCCCGGCCGGCTGCGAACGCCCGGCCCACCCGGGCGTCGATCGGGCTCACCGAGCGCGAGCTTCAGGTGCTGCTCGGCATGGCCGAGGGTAAGAGCAACGCGGAGATCGGCCGGGAGTTGTTCGTCTCGGAAGACACGGTCAAGACGCACGCTCGCCGGTTGTTCCGCAAGCTTGGGGCCCGGGACCGGGCGCACGCGGTGGCAGCCGGCTTCCGCGCCGGGCTGGTCGCCTGAGGGTCACGCCACGGTCACCGGCACGCGCCACGCCGCACTCCACCGGCAGGCGCCACGCCGCGCTGCGCCGCACTCCACCGGCACGCGCCACGCCGCGCTGCCGCGCAGTCATCGGCGAGCGCCACGCCGCACGTCACGGTCACCGGCAGGCGCCGCACGGCACCATCAAACGGCGTCCACGCACCCGACCGTCACTGCGTTGCGGTCGGGGTGCCCGGCTCGTCCTCGGTGCCCTCGGTCAGGGTGTCGTGCACGCCGTCGGCGTAGCCCCGGGCGTAGTCCCAGGTCACGTAGTGGTCCGGGTCGGGGTCGTACGCGGGCTCGTGCACCCGGGGGCGGCCCGAGTTGAGCAGGTGGCGCAGGTTGCCCCGGAGCAGGTCCCAGTCGAAGTAGTGGGGCTCTCGGCAGTCCTCGCATTCGATCACCAGGCCACGGACCCCGATCGGGGCGAGCAGGGCCTGGTAGATCTCCAGGTCGGCGAGGTCTTCCAGCACGTCCTGCCGCTCGACGTCGGTCAGCGGATCCGGCGTCGGGTCATCGCCCGGCTCATCCAGACCCGCTGTGGGATCGGCCGGGTCGCCATTGAACGGGTCGATGGGCTCGTCGTGCACCCCTTCACCGTAGACCCAACGCGGCGCGGACGTCCGCCCCCCGGGCCGTGCGCCGGGCCGGGCCGCCACAGACGGGTCGCCCAGGTCACTGGGTACGATGAGGCGACGTGCCGGCACCGTGGCGCGCTCCGGTGCCCGCCCGCGCCACCTCGCTGAAGCCCATCCGAGCAGCTCAGGGGAGCAATCGTGGAAAATTCGCCCAGCACCGATCTTCCGGCCGGCGTGGAGCACGCCGACCTGGGCGGCCACCTGCCCGAGCTGCCGGCTGGCTCCGCCCGGGTGGTTCCGCTCGGCCTCACCTTCGACGACGTGCTGCTCCAGCCGGGCGAGTCGGACGTGGTGCCCAGTCGGGTCAACACCCGGACGAAGCTCACCCGCAACGTCGAGTTGTCCATTCCGCTGCTCTCCAGCGCGATGGACACGGTGACCGAGGCCCGGATGGCGATCGCCATGGCCCGCCAGGGCGGCATCGGCGTGTTGCACCGCAACCTCTCGATGGAGGACCAGGCGCTCCAGGTCGACCTGGTCAAGCGCTCCGAGTCCGGCATGATCACCAACCCGGTGACCGCCAGCCCTGACGACACGCTGCGCGAGGTCGACGAGCTGTGCGGGCGTTACCGCATCTCCGGCGTCCCCGTGGTGGACGGCGACGGCCAGCTGGTCGGCATCGTCACCAACCGCGACATGCGTTTCGTCTCCGAGCCGGACACCCCGGTCCGCGAGATCATGACCCACACCCCGCTGGTCACCGCCCGGGTGGGCGTGAGCAAGGACGACGCTCTCGCGCTGCTGCGCCAGCACAAGGTCGAGAAGCTGCCGATCGTCGACGAGTCGGGCCGGCTGCGTGGCCTGATCACCGTGAAGGACTTCACCAAGAGCGAGCAGTACCCGGACGCCAGCAAGGACGACGCCGGCCGCCTCCGGGTCGCCGCCGCCATCGGCGTCGGTGAGGACTCGTACAAGCGGGCCCGTGCCCTGGTCGACGCGGGCGTCGACGTGCTGATCGTGGACACCGCGCACGGTCACCAGCGGGCCGTGCTGGACATGGTCCGCCGGCTCAAGGCCGACGTCACTGTCGACATCATGGGCGGCAACGTGGCCACGTACGCCGGCGCGAAGGCGCTGGTCGACGCCGGCGCCGACGGCGTCAAGGTGGGCGTGGGTCCGGGCGCGATCTGCACCACCCGGATCGTCGCCGGTGTCGGTGTGCCGCAGGTGACCGCGATCATGGAGGCGGCCCGTGCCGCCCGGCCGGCCGGCGTGCCGGTGATCGGCGACGGTGGCATCCAATACTCGGGTGACATCGCCAAGGCCCTGGTGGCCGGTGCCGACACGGTGATGCTCGGCAGCCTGCTGGCCGGCTGCGAGGAGAGCCCCGGCGAGCTGATCTTCGTCAACGGCAAGCAGTTCAAGACCTACCGCGGGATGGGGTCGCTCGGCGCGATGCAGTCCCGGGGGCAGGCCAAGTCGTACAGCAAGGACCGCTACTTCCAGCAGGACGTGCTCAGCGACGACAAGCTCGTCCCGGAGGGCGTCGAGGGTCAGGTGCCCTACCGGGGGCCGCTCTCCCGGGTCGCCCACCAGCTGGTCGGCGGTTTGCGACTGGCCATGGGATACGCCGGTGCGGAGAACATCCCCGATCTGCACCGCCGGGGCCAGCTCATCCGGATCACCGCGGCCGGGCTGAAGGAGAGCCACCCGCACGACATCCAGATGACTGTCGAGGCGCCCAACTACCACACCCGCTGACCCACCACCCCCAACCATCTGGAGTCCCCCATGCGTGACGTGGTCGAGATCGGGCTGGGCAAGACCGCGCAGCGCGGCTACCACCTGGACGACATCGCCATCGTGCCGAGCCGCCGGACCAGGGACGTCGACGACGTCTCCACCTCCTGGCAGCTCGACGCGTACCCGTTCGGTATCCCGTGCGTCGGCCACCCCTCCGACGCCACCATGAGCCCGGCGTCGGCGGTGCGGCTCGGTGAGCTCGGCGGCCTCGGTGTGCTCAACGTCGAGGGGCTCTGGACCCGCTACGAGAACCCGACCAAGGTGCTGGAGGAGCTGGCCGGCCTCGACGAGGACGCCCGCGCCACCAAGAAGCTCCAGGAGGTGTACGCCGAGCCGATCCGTCCGGACCTGATCGCCGAGCGGGTTCGTGAGCTGCGCGCCGGTGGCGGCACTGTGGCGGTGCGGGTCTCCCCGCAGCACACCCTGGCGCTGGCTCCGGTGATCCTGGACGCCGGGGTGGACATCCTGGTCATCCAGGGCACCATCGTCTCGGCCGAGCACGTGTCGACCACCGATGAGCCGTTGAACCTCAAGGAGTTCATCGCCGACCTCGACCTGCCGGTGATCGTCGGCGGTTGCACGGACTACAAGACCGCGCTGCACCTGATGCGTACCGGTGCGGCCGGGGTCATCGTGGGCATCGGTGGCGACGAGTGGTCGACCACCGAGTCGGTGCTGGGGATCCGGGTGCCGATGGCGACCGCGATCGCGGATGCGGCGGCGGCCCGCCGCGACTATCTGGACGAGACCGGCGGCCGGTACGTGCACCTCATCGCCGACGGTGACATCCAGACCTCGGGTGACATCGCCAAGGCGCTCGGCTGCGGTGCGGACGCGGTGATGCTCGGTGAGCCGCTGTCGCTCTGCGAGGAGGCCCCCGCCGGTGGTGCCTGGTGGCACTCGGCGGCGAGTCACCCGTCGCTGCCTCGGGGCGCGTTCGAGGTTGCCGGTGAGCCGCTCGGGTCGATGGAGGAGCTGCTCTTCGGGCCGGCTGACGAGGCCGACGGCCAGCTCAACCTGTTCGGTGGGCTGCGTCGGGCGATGGCCAAGTGCGGTTACCGCGACCTGAAGGAGTTCCAGAAGGTCGGCCTGGTCCTCGACCGCTGACCCTTCTCTCAGACGCCGGAAGGCCGGCCCCGCGGTGCTGCGGGGCCGGCCTTCGTCGCGTTCAGCCGGGAGTCACTTGTCCAGGTAGATGGTCAGGTCGGACATGTTGCGGTAGCTGGTCGCCGCGAAGTCGAGCGACTGGCCCTTGTTGTCGGCACCGCCGGGGGCGGTGTCCATCTCCCAGTTGGCGTGGTGGAAGTTCCGCTCGCCGATGGTCTGGAAGAACTGCTGGAAGTTGAGGTCACCCTCGCCCAGCGGGGTCATCTGGTATCCGTTGGGAACACTGGTGTCCCGGTCGCCGTCCTTGGCGTGGAAGAGCGGGAACCGGGTGGTCCGGTCGGCCACGGTGAGGATCGGGTCGAACAGGTCGGTCACTTCCTGGCCGGCCGGGTCGACGTACTTCTGGTGCTTGTAGCGGGCCACGTAGGCCCAGTAGATGTCGAGCTCGAAGAAGACGTACCGCGGGTCGGTGATCTCGAAGAAGTACTCCAGCCGGCGGATGCCGGACGACCGGGTCTGCCGGCCCTGCGCGTCGCGCGGGCCACGGTCGATCAGGAAGCTGTACGCGGCGTCGTGGTTGTGCGTGTACAGCCGCATGCCCCGGGCCCGGGCCTGCCGGCCCAGCTCGTTCCAGATGTCGGCGGCGGCATCCCACTCGGCCTTGTACGCGCTGCTGGTCGGGTCACTGCCGGTGCCGATGTTCTTCATGCCGAGTTCCTCGGCGATGTCGAGCTGCTGCTGGAAGGTGGCCGGCTGGATCGAGGCGTGGGTGCCGTTGGCCACCAGACCGTTGTCGTCGAGGATCTTGCGGATCTCGGTGGGGGTGATCTGCCGGCCGAGGATCTCGGTGCTCTGCGTGTAGCCGGCGAACTCGATCTCCTTGTAGCCGATCTCGGCGAGCCGGGCGAGGACGCGCTCGAAACCGTAGGGCACTCCACTGTCGTCGGGCGCGGCGGTGATCCGGTCGCGGACGCTGTAGAGGATGATGCCGCGGTTCTTCGCCGGGATCAGCGGCTCGACCCGCAGCTTGCTCTTGGGCTTGGCGAGCGCGGGGGTGCCGGTGGCGAGGACCGGTAGGCCGGCCGCGCCGATCGCGGCGGCTGCGCCGGCGGACGCGGCGAGCAGGGACCGACGGCTGAGTCGGCCGGTGGGGGTGGCGTCGGGTGCGGTGTGGTCTGGCATGGTTCCACCTTTCGCGACGGTGGTCGGAGATCGACACTAACGTCGGTCAAAGTCGAAAGAAAGTATCGATCGACGGCTACTTTTGTTTGATTCAACGAAAGTAACTGATGATCGTCAATACGGGCCGTGTCGTCTGCGGCGCTGACTACGCTCGTCCTGACCGGAGGTATCGCAGGGGGGTGTGCATGGTCCGGACCGGACGGAGATCGGCCGGCAGTCGGTTGGCCGCCATCGCCGCCACGCTGACCTGCGTCGTCGGACTGGCCGCGACCGGTTGTACGGGCGACAGCGACGGGTTCCGCGCCGGCGCGGCCGACGCGGGCGACCCGTACGTGCCGGGGCGCGGCAACGGCGGCTACGACGTCTCGCACTACGACCTCGACGTCCGCTACGACCCGTCGACGGACCGGCTGACCGGTCGCGCTGTCATCACGGCCACGGCCACCCAGGACCTGTCCCGGTTCAACCTGGACCTGGCCGGCCTGACCGTCAGCGCGGTCACCGTTGCCGACGCACGAGCCGACCACCGGCGCGGCGACGGCGAGCTGGTGGTGACCCCGCGCGCCGGGCTCCCGCGCGGCCGCCAGTTCACCGTGGCGGTCGACTACGCGGGTGTGCCCACGGCTGTGGTCGACGGGTCGTTGGGCAGCGGGGGTTTCCTGCACACCGCCGACGGCGCTGTCGCACTCGGCCAACCCGACTCGGCCGCCACCTGGTTCCCGGTCAACGACCACCCGTCGGACAAGGCCACCTACGACCTGGCGGTGACCGTCCCGGACGGCCTGGCCGCACTGAGCAACGGTGTGCCCGGCCCGAAGAGCAGCGCCGACGGCTGGACCACCTGGCACTGGTCGGAGCGCGCCCCGATGGCCAGTTACCTGAGCACCCTGGTGATCGGCGACTACCGGGTGGTGACCGGCACGCACGCCGGCCGACCGATGGTCACGGCGGTGGCGGCGAGCCTGCCCGCGAACGGTGGCGCGGCCAGCTCACTGGCCCGCACCGGGGCGATCGTCGACTTCCTGGCCAGCCGGTTCGGCCCGTACCCGTTCGACTCGTACGGCGGGATCGTGGTCGCCGACGACCGGATCGGGTACGCGCTGGAGACCCAGTCCCGCCCGGTCTACGGGCCCGCCTTCTTCGCGGACGACCAACCCAACCCGAGCGTGGTGGCGCACGAGCTGGCCCACCAGTGGTTCGGCGACAGCGTGTCGCTGACCAGGTGGAGCGACATCTGGCTCAACGAGGGCTTCGCCAGCTACGCGGAGTGGCTGTGGGAGGAGCACGACGGCGGCCGGACCGCGCAACGCAACTTCGAGCTCCAGTACGCGGCGACCGACTGGTCGCAGCCGTCGGTCGAGCCGGGCCGGGAGTCGATGTTCGGCACGGCCGTCTACAAGCGGGGGGCACTCGCGGTGCACGCGCTGCGCCGGACCGTCGGTGACGACACGTTCTTCCGCCTCCTGCGGACCTGGACCAGCGAGCGGGCGGCGGGCAACGCGACCACCTCGGACCTCGTCGCGCTGGCCGAGCGGGTGGCGGGTCGGCAGCTTCGACCGCTCTTCGACGCCTGGTTGGTGGGTGGATCAGCGCCCACACTGCCGTGACGGAGCCGTGATGGCCGGTCGATATGCTCCCGCCTGCGGACGGCGGGGGACCGTACGTGCGCGCGGAGCGGTGGACGCCGTCACCGCGACCGTACCGGGGAGGGTTCGAGATGCGGGTGACGCGGCACGACCTACGGATGGGCGTCGGTCTGTTGGTGACCGGGGCGCTCGCACTGTCCGGATGCGACTCGTCGGCCCCGGAGGCGGCGTCGGCGCCGAGCGCGTCGCCCACCCCGGCACGGACGTTCAATGCCGGTGCCGAGGGGGTCGGGGACGCCTACTTCCCGACCTACGGCAACGGCGGCTACGACGTCGGGCGGTACACGGTCAAGGTGCGCTACGACCCGGCGAAGGACCGGTTGACCGGTACGACCACGGTGCAGGCCACTGCGACGACCGACCTGTCGACGTTCAACCTCGACCTGGCCGGCCTGACGGTCACCACGGTCACCGTGGACGGCGCGCCGGCCACCCATGAGCGGAAGCGGAACGAGCTGGTGGTCAAGCCGGCCTCCGGCCTGATCAACGGCAACGGGTTCGTCGCCGAGGTCACCTACGAGGGTGTGCCGAAGCCGCTGAAGAACGAGACGCTCGGTGAGGGCGGGTTCCTGCACACCCCGGACGGTGCCATCGCCCTGGGTCAGCCCGAGTCGGCCAGCACCTGGTACCCGGTCAACGACCACCCGTCCGACAAGGCGGCGTACGACTTCGAGGTCACAGTGCCCGACGGTCTGACCGCGGTCAGCAACGGCGTGCCGGGCGGCAAGGCCAGCAAGGACGGCTGGACCACCTGGAAGTGGTCGGAGAAGTCGCCGATGGCGAGCTATCTGAGCACGCTGGTGATCGGCAAGTTCCGGATCACCACCGGCGAGCACAAGGGTCGCCCGGTCTACAACGCGGTCGCCACCAACGTGGCCAAGGGCGCGGCCGACACGTCGATCGCCCAGACCGTCAAGGTGGCCGACTACCTGGAGAGCGTGTTCGGGCCGTACCCGTTCGACGCTTACGGCGGTGTGGTGGTCACCGACAGCCGGATCTCGTACGCGCTGGAGACGCAGAGCCGCCCGGTCTACTCCGCCGGCTTCTTCCGGCAGGGCGAGAACACCGAGGTGGTCGCGCACGAGCTGGCGCACCAGTGGTTCGGTGACAGTGTCGCGCTGGCCAGGTGGGAGGACATCTGGCTCAACGAGGGCTTCGCGACGTACGCGGAGTGGCTCTGGGCCGAGCACACCAGGACGTACACGGCCAAGAAGGCCTTCGACAACCGGTACGCCCGGATGTCCGCTCAGGTGTGGAAGACGCCGCCGGGCAAGCCTGGTGCCAAGGAGTTGTTCAGCGAGTCGGTCTACCAGCGCGGCGGCATGACCCTGCACGCCCTGCGGGTGGCTGTGGGCGACAAGGCGTTCTTCGAGATCGTCAAGACCTGGGCGGCGGAGAAGCGCAACGGCACCGCCACCACTGCCGAGTTCGTCGCCCTCGCCGAGCGCGTCTCCGGCAAACAGCTCGACGCGCTCTTCGACGCCTGGTTGTACGGCACGAAGAAGCCGGCCCTGCCCAAGCGGCTCTGAGCGGGGTCAGTTCTTGACGACCAGGGTGGGGTTGGCGGCGAGGTAGGCGTCGGCGCGGCCGGCGCGGAGTTCGGTGATGAACTTCCGGCCGACGGCGGTGAGCTGTTCGCCGCGGTAGGCGCTGCCCTTGCCGACGCCGGACCCGGGCAGGCCGACGAGCACGAACTTGTTCTCCGGCATCCCACCGAGGGCGTACGCGATGTCGACGATCCGCCGCCCACCCACGTAGATCAGCGTGTTACCCAGCGCCGCGACGACCTGGTCGACCCGCTCCGGTTGCCGGGCCAGGCCCTCGTCCAGGATCTTGCTGGTCAGCGCCTTGATCAGTTGCTGCTGGTGACGCTGCCGGGCGTAGTCGCCGCCGGTGATGTAGCGCTGCCGCGCGTAGTCCAGTGCCTGCCAGCCGTTGAGGTGCTGCTCGCCCTTCTCGTAGACCTGCTGCGGACCGGTGTAACCGCCCGGCACGCTCTCCCGGTATTTGCCGTCCGGTCGGCGGTGCATCGACTCGACCCGCTGGTCGACGTAGATGTCCACCCCGCCCAGCGCGTTGACCAGCTTGTCGAACCCGTTGAACGTGAGCACCGCACCGGCGTCGATCCGCAGCCCGGTGTACCCGGCGACCGTGCTGCGCAGCAGCTCGTACCCCTGGGCGGTGCTCGGCTCCTTGGGTTTGCCCGGCACCCGGCTGCCGAAGCTCATCGCGTGGGTGAGCTTGGTCTTGCCGCCCTTGTAGCCGGCCTTCGGGAACGCCGGGATGTCCACCAGCAGGTCGCGGGGGAGCGAGAAGAGGTACGCCCGGCCCAACCCCTTCGGCACGTGCAGCACCAGCACGGCGTCCGAGTGCGGTTCCCATCCGGGCACGCTGACCCGGGTGTCCACGCCGACCAGCAGCAGGTTGAGCGGGCCGGTGATGTCCGCGCCCGGCGGTGGGCCGCTGGGGCTCGGGGTGGGCGTCGGAATCGGCGTCGGCGTCGGCGAGCCGGCCACCGGAGCGCCGCCCGGCTTGTTGTCGCTGGTCAGCCGGGTGATCACCACCGCCCCGGCCGCGATCAGCGCGACGGCCGCGAGGGCCGTCAACCCCAGCAGCAACCACCGTCGGCGCGGTGCCATCGACCCGAGGATCATCTGAAAATTCCCTCCACCTGTCTGGTGAACAACGCTCCGACGGGTGCTCCGGGTTGCGGCCGGAAGGCGCCGGGTCGGTCGGCCGGAGCATGATCGCGCGAAATCGGGCGCTAGCGCGAGCGCTACTGGCGAGTAATGATGCATCCATGCGGTATGACGTGGTCGTCATCGGGTCCGGCTTCGGCGGCAGCGTCACCGCGCTCCGCCTCTCCGAAAAGGGCTACTCCGTCGCTGTGCTGGAAGCCGGCCGACGCTTCGCCGACGACGAGTTCCCGCAGACGTCCTGGCGTGCCCGCCGGTTCCTGTGGGCGCCGAAACTGGGCTGCTACGGCATCCAGCGGATCACCCTGCTCCGCCCGGCCGCGAAGCGCTCCGGCGGTGGTGTGCTGGTGCTCTCCGGAGCCGGGGTGGGCGGCGGCTCACTGGTCTACGCGAACACCCTCTACGAGCCGCTGCCGCCCTTCTACACGGACCCACAGTGGCGGGACATCACCGACTGGCGCGACGAGTTGGCCCGCCACTACGACCAGGCGAAGCGGATGCTCGGCGTCACCACGTACCCGGTGAACACCGGCGCGGACCGGGCCATGCGGGCGGTGGCCGAGCGGATGGGGGTGGGGCACACCTTCCACGCCACCCCGGTGGGCGTGCACATCGGCCGCCCCGGCGAGCGGGTCGCCGACCCGTACTTCGGCGGCGCCGGGCCGGAGCGCACCGGCTGCTCGCACTGCGGCGGGTGCATGACCGGCTGCCGGCACGGGGCGAAGAACACCCTGGTCAAGAACTATCTCTGGCTCGCCGAGCGGCTGGGCGCCGTCGTGCACCCGCTGACCACTGTGACCGCCGTCAAACCCGCCGCGGAGGGCGGGTACGAGGTGCACACCGTCCGCACCGGCGCCTGGGTGCGTCATCGCCGCCAGGTGATCCACGCCGACCAGGTGGTGTTCGCCGCCGGAGCGCTCGGCACCCAACGGCTGCTGCACGCGATGAAGGACGACGGTGTGCTGCCCGGGCTCTCGCCCCGCCTGGGCGAGCTGACCCGGACCAACTCCGAGGCGATCCTGGGTGCCTCGGTGGCACGCCAGCAGGCCCGGGCCGAAGGGCTGGACTTCACCGACGGCGTGGCGATCACCAGCTCGTTCCACCCCGACCCGCAGACCCACATCGAACCGGTCCGCTACGGGCGCGGCTCCAACGCGATGGGGCTGCTCCAGTCGCTGCTGGTCGACGGCGGTCCCCACCGGGTACGCCGCTGGCTGGGCAGCATCGTGCGCCAGCCACGGCTGGCCGCCCGGATGCTGTCCGTGCGCGGCTGGTCGGAGCGGACGGTGATCGCCCTTGTGATGCAGTCGGTGGACAACTCACTGACCACCCGGTGGCGGCGCGGCCTGTTCGGTCGTCGACTGGTCACCGGCCCGGGCCACGGCACCCCGAGCCCGACCTGGATCCCGGCCGGCAACACCGCGGCCCGACTGCTCGCCGACGAGATCGGCGGCACCCCCGGCGGCTCCCTCACCGAGCCGTTCGACATCCCGGTGACCGCGCACATCCTCGGCGGGGCGCCCATCGGCGCCAGCCCGGCCGACGGGGTGGTCGACCCCTGGCACCGGGTGTACGGGCACCCCGGGCTGCACGTCGTCGATGGCGCTGCGGTCTCGGCCAACCTCGGCGTGAACCCGTCGCTGACGATCACCGCGCAGGCGGAACGGGCGATGTCCTTCTGGCCCAACCGGGGCGAGGAGGACCCCCGCCCGACGCTCGGGTCCCCGTACCGCCGACTGGCACCCGTACCCCCGCACCACCCGGCGGTGCCGACGGACGCCCCGGGCGCGCTGCGGCAGTGAGGCCGGCGGGCGCGGGGGGCGAGCCGGTGCCGGGCGCGGCCGTGACTGTCGGTAGGATTTGCGCACATGAGCCTGCCTCGCCCCGTCCTCGTGGTGGACTTCGGAGCCCAGTACGCCCAGCTCATCGCGCGCCGGGTCCGTGAGGCGAAGGTCTACTCCGAGATCGTGCCGCACTCGATGCCGATCGCCGAGATGCTGGCGAAGAACCCCGCCGCGATCATCCTCTCCGGTGGCCCCGCCAGCGTCTACGCAGCCGACGCACCGCAGATCGACGCGGGCGTGTTCAGCGCCGACGTGCCGGTCTTCGGCATCTGCTACGGCTTCCAGGCGATGGCCCAGGCGCTCGGCGGCACTGTCGCGAAGACCGGCAACCGCGAGTACGGCGGCACGCCGCTGCGCCCCCGCCTGCTCGAACCCGGTGTGCTGCTGCGCGACCTGCCGGCGGACCTGCCCGTCTGGATGAGCCACGGTGACGCCGTCACCGAGGCCCCCGCGGGCTTCACGGTGACCGCCGAGTCGGCGGGCGCGCCGGTCGCCGCCTTCGAGGACCTGGCCGGCCGGCGTGCCGGCGTGCAGTTCCACCCGGAGGTCGGGCACACCGCGCACGGCCAGGAGATGCTGACCCGCTTCCTGTACGACATCGCTGGCATCGAGCCGACCTGGACGCCCGAGAACATCATCGACGA
Source organism: Micromonospora sp. C81 (assembly GCF_018070425.1). Taxonomy (NCBI): domain Bacteria; kingdom Bacillati; phylum Actinomycetota; class Actinomycetes; order Micromonosporales; family Micromonosporaceae; genus Micromonospora; species Micromonospora sp. C81. The sequence continues at coordinate 78,071 of NZ_JAGPXS010000025.1, read as the reverse complement.
GCAGGTTGCCCGGATCCGCGCCCAGGTCGGCGACAAGGAGGTCATCTGCGGCCTGTCCGGCGGGGTGGACTCCGCGGTCGCCGCCGCGCTGGTGCACAAGGCGGTGGGTGACCAGCTCACCTGCGTCTTCGTCGACCACGGTCTGCTGCGCGCCGGTGAGGCCGAGCAGGTGGAGAAGGACTACGTCGCCGCCACCGGCATCAAGCTGAAGGTGGTCGACGCCACCGACCGGTTCCTCGGCGCGCTGGCCGACGTGACCGACCCGGAGCAGAAGCGCAAGATCATTGGCCGGGAGTTCATCCGGGTCTTCGAGGCCGCCGCCCGCGAGATCGCCTCGCACGGCGACGTCGAGTTCCTCGTCCAGGGCACCCTCTACCCCGACGTGGTGGAGTCTGGCGGCGGCACCGGCACCGCCAACATCAAGAGTCACCACAACGTCGGCGGTCTGCCCGAGGACCTGAAGTTCGCCCTGGTCGAGCCGCTGCGCACCCTCTTCAAGGACGAGGTCCGGGCGCTCGGCCTCCAGTTGGGCCTGCCCGAGGCGATGGTCTGGCGGCACCCGTTCCCCGGCCCCGGCCTGGCCATCCGGATCATCGGCGCGGTCAACCAGGAGCGCCTCGACCTGCTCCGCGAGGCCGACCTGATCGCCCGCGAGGAACTGACCGCCGCCGGCCTGGACCGGGGCGTCTGGCAGTTCCCGGTGGTGCTGCTCGCCGACGTCCGCAGCGTCGGTGTGCAGGGAGACGGGCGCAGTTACGGGCACCCCGTGGTGCTGCGCCCTGTCTCCAGCGAGGACGCCATGACCGCTGACTGGTCACGACTGCCCTACGAGGTCGTTGCCCGGATCTCCACCCGGATCACCAACGAGGTGGCTGAGGTGAACCGCGTGGTCCTGGACGTGACCAGCAAGCCGCCGGGCACCATCGAGTGGGAGTAGGCGCCGCTCAGGCGACCGGCGGCGTGTTGAACGGGGTCGTCGGCGGGTAGGGCGGCGTCGGGGCGGTGGGCTGCGGCGCGGTGCCCGCCGGGTGCGGCCAGGCCGGCGCGCCGGTGGGCTCCTCCGGCATCAGGAACCACATGATCGGGTACGCGAACAGCGCCAGCCCGCCGGTGAGCAGGCCGCTGACCGCGAAGAGCACCCGGACCAGTGTGGGATCGATGGCGAAGTAGCGGCCGACGCCGCTGGCGACCCCCGCGACCATGCGGTCGGTGGTGGGTCGCCGGAGCTGCTTGTACGGGGCGTGGGGAGCGGTGGTCGATGTCATGACCCCACTGTCCGCGCTGGCGACCGGCCCGCCCTCGGTGACCGCCCGGATCCTTACCCTGACCGATCCCTGATCGGTGTCAGACAGTCAGGAATCCGACTCTTTTCCGTTCCGGTAACCAGGCGCGGGGAGAATTTGGTCCCGTGACCACCTTGCTGGAGCCGCTCCGCAGGATCGCGGCATACGCAGTTTGTGCTGATTCAAGAGGCCGAGTCTTGCTGGTCCGCGCATCGGAGCGCTCCGGCACCCCCGGCACGTGGTCGCTGCCTGGCGGGGCGGTCGACCACGGCGAGGACCCGAACCACACCGTCGTCCGTGAAACCGCCGCCGAAACCGGCCTCTCGGTCGCCGTCTCCGGCCTGGCCGACGTGCTCGCCGACATGCGCGCACTGCCGGACCGCGGCATCACCATCCACACCGACCGGTTGATCTACCGGGTGGCGGTGCGTGGCGGCACACTGGCCGACCGGGTCGGCGAGCGTCCCACCGACCTGGCCCGCTGGTACACGCTCGACGAGGCGCGCGAGCTGCCCCTGCGCTCGTTCACCGCACGCGCCCTCGGGCTGCCCGCCTCCTCGGCCGACGTGGTGCCCGACGAGGCACCCGAGTTCCCCTCGTTCTACGCGGTGCCCGGCCCGGACGGGCTGCACCGGGCGCAGCGCTTCGCCGCGTACGCCGTCTGCACCGACCCGGCCGGCCGGGTGCTGCTCACCCGGGTCTCCGACGGCTACCCCGGCGCCGGCTGCTGGCACCTGCCCGGCGGCGGCACCGACTACGGCGAGCAGCCCGGAGCGGCCCTCATCCGCGAGCTGGTCGAGGAGACCGGGCAGACCGGCCGCCTGGTCGAGCTTCTCGGAGTGGCCAGCCACCGCGACGCCGCCTCACTCGGCCCCGAGGGCTACCCGATCGACTGGCACGGGGTGCGCGCCTTCTACCGCGTCGTCGTCGACCAACCCAACCCGCTGACCGTGGCCGACGTGGGCGGCTCCACCTGCGAGGCCCGCTGGTTCGGGCGGGAGGAGCTGGGCGCTCTCCCCACCCACCACCTCACCGAGGTGACCGCCGAAGCAGTCCAAGCCGCCCAGCTCACCTGATCCGTGGTCATCCCGGCCTCTTTCTGGCGCCGGTGTGACCTGCGGTGATGCCGGCTCGGTGCATCTCGGGTCAGGCGCGCGCAGGTGACCGCGGCCGCGCTGCCTGGCGTCGGGGATGTCCTTGCTGCCTGCTGCGTGCTGCCGGCGGTTTTGCGGTCGTGCGGTCGTGCGGGTGTGGATACCCGGCAATCCCGCGGCGAAGTGCTGCGGCCGAATGATCGACTCAGTTTCATTGAAGTCGCGGTATCCCAGCACCAGGACACCCCGATTTCCGCAAAACCGAGTCGATCATTGCTTGAGCGGCCTCGTAGCCCGCGCGGTGACCTGATGCAGCACGGACGTATCCCCAGAAAGGGCACACTCCGGCAAGGGGGCGGTCCTTCGGACCTGAGGCCGGTTTGAACGCAGCCCGGTGCGGAGGGTCGGCGCCACAGGTCGAGGTCCGTCGGGGCACCCCTCCTGCCCGCCTCACCCCGTTGATCATGAAGTTATTGTCAGGACACGCCGAGATGGACAGCTATAACTTCATGATCGACGGGTTTGGTGGGTTTGGTGGGCGGGCGGGAGTGGGCGGGGATGGGGTTCTTGCGGCGGGTTGGGGTTTATGGGGTTCTGTGGGATGGCGATCGGGTGCTGGTGGTTCGGGACGGGGTGGGCGGTGAGTTTCCCGGGGTGTGGCGGCTGCCGGGAGGTGCCGTCGCGCACGCCGAGCATCCCGAGCGTGCCGTGGTTCGTGCCGTCGCCGAGCAGACCGGGCTGACCGTTGCGGCGGGTCGACTGCGGGCGGTGGTCGCAGACGTGACCAGCTACTCGGAGGACGTCTCGTTGCACACCGACCGGCTGTTCTTCGAGTTGGCCCAGCGTGACGGGCCGGTGGCTGAGGCTGGTGGTGGGTTGGTTGATCGCGTTGCTTGGCTCACCCTGGCCGAGGCGGCGGGGTTGTCGCTGACACCGTTCACCGCCGAAATGCTCGGCCTGCCGGTCACGCCGCTGCCGCCCGGGTCGCACCGGCCGGGTCAGTCGTTTCCGCCGCCGCATCCGGATCGCCGGCTGCGCTTCGGGGCGTACGGGCTGGTGACCGATCCGACCGGGCGGATCCTGCTCACGCAGATCGCGGACGGCTATCCGGGGGCTGGCTTGTGGCACCTGCCCGGTGGGGGTACCGATCACGGTGAGCAGCCAACCACCGGGTTGCTCCGGGAGCTGGTCGAGGAGGGTGGTCAGCTCGGTCGGGTGGTCGAGCTTCTCGGGGTGGACAATCTGCACAACCCTGCCGCGCTCGGCCCGGAGGGTCGGCCATTGGACTGGCACGGCGTGCGGGTGATCTATCGGGTGTTGGTGGACGTACCTACCGATGCGGTGGTCACCGAATCCGCAGGGGGCTCGACGGCGAGGGCCGGCTGGTTCACCCGCGTCGAAGCTGTTGACCTGCCGTTGAGCGACATCGCTGCGCTGGCAATCGGACAGAGTGGCCGATAGCACGCCGCTCGGTGAGCCGAACTGGTGACCCTCCGGTACAGTCAAAGGCGGGAATGGTGGAGGAAACGGGCGATGAAGCCCGGGATGGGAACAAGCGAGCGGTTCGAGCGGTTTAAGCCAGATATAAGTACCGCCGGCAGCTATCGCCAAGCCATGTTCTCCCATGCGATGGTGTACTCCGCAAAACGGCTGCCGGGCCACGCAAGGTCCGGCACGAGACAGCCGGACACCCGCCCCCCACGGCGGTCAGCCGATCCGGTGATGGAGGAAACGTGCCGAGAGCCCCATGGCGCCGGCGTCGTACTACTGACAGTCCGCGCCCCGCAGGGCGTCGCTGGGCGGGCAGGTTGCGCCGCAGCAGCACGTTCGCCCGCCAGGTGCTCCTGGTCCGGGTCGGTCGTCGTGACGACGACCTGCACGGGACCGACCTGGTTCCTACCGAGCACCGGTACGCCGACCGGCAGCGCCGTCGTTACGGCCTGGACCGGCTCAGCCGGCCGGCTGTCAACGTCGGTCGGGCGGAGATCGAGGCGGTGATGCCGGTCAGCCCGGCGATGCCGCCGATGGCGTACGCCGACGAGGCGTCCGCCGCGACCATCCCGCTGCTTCCCGGCGAGCGCACCATCGCCCGTCGGATGAAGTTCGGCCTGGTCAACGCGTGCACGCTGGCCAGCCTGATGCTCGGCATGCTGGCCATCTTCCTGGCCATGCAGGGCGAGGTGCGCATCGCCGCGCTCTGCCTGATCGCCTGCGTCGCCTTCGATGGTCTGGACGGCGCACTGGCCCGCCGACTCGGGGTGGCCAGCCCGTTCGGCGCGCAGATGGACTCGCTCGCCGACATGTGCTCGTTCGGTCTCGCCGCGCCGGTCGTGGTCTACGCCTCGCTCGCCGGCTCCGTCTCCACCGCCGCGGCGGCGGTGGCGTGCGCCCTGGTCGCGGCCTGTGCCGCTATTCGACTGGCCCGCTTCAACGTCTCGCCGAAGGACGGCCGCTTCTTCTGCGGCGTGCCGACCACGATGGCGGCTGCGGTGCTCGCCCTGACCGTGGCGATCGGCCTGCCGGTGCCCGGGGCCGTGCTGGTCGCCGGGGTGGCGCTGCTGGCCTTCGCGATGGTTTCGAGCTTCCCGTACGCCAAGCTCGCCCGCCTGGTGAAGCTGCCCCCGTGGCTCTGGCTGGCTCCGGTGATCGGCGCGCTGGTCGACATCCGGATCACGTTCGCGCTGATCGTGGTGGGTTACCTGGTCAGCGGGCCGGTGCTCTGGCTGCGGCAGCGTCGCACCGCCTGAGCGCGGCACGTCGCGCCAAATGAGCACAGCACGTCGCGCCACCTGAGTACAGCACCACGTACCGCTTGATTGCAGCAAGGAGAAAGGGGCGCCGCGGACAGCGGCGCCCCTTTCCTCGTTCGTGGGTCAGCGCCAGCGGGCGATGACCGTGGAACCGCCGACGACCTTGTCGCCCGGCCCGACCAGCGGGTCAGCGGCATCGGCCGGCAGGTAGACGTCGGTCCGGGAGCCGAACCGGATCAGCCCGAAGCGCTCGCCCCTGGCCAGCAGCGCGCCGATGGGCGCGCGCTGCACGATCCGGCGGGCGATGAGCCCGGTGCGCTGCGCGACCACCACCGTGCCGCGAGCGGTGTCCAGCACGGTGTACGCCGCCACGTTGTGCTCGGCGTCCGGCTTCATCGCGTTGACGAAGCCGCCGTCGGCGACGAAGTAGTCCACCACCTTGCCGGCGACCGGGGACCGGTTGACGTGCACGTCCAGCACCGACAGGAAGACCGCGACCCGGAGCCACTCGCCGTCGCCGAAACGCTCGTCGTGCAGCCGCTGCACCGACAGGACCTTGCCGTCCGCGCTGGCGACCACGGCGCTCGGGTCTTCCGGCACGTCCCGCTCGGGGTCGCGGAAGAACGCGGCGACCGGCCCGGCGGCCAGCGCCGGCAGCAGCCAGAGCTTGGACGACGGACGCGCCACCCGGGCCAGCGCCGCGAGGCCCAGCGCGATGCCCGCCGCGGCCACGCCGTTGGAGTCGATGTGCATGCCGCGGGTCAGCGGAACGCTCGACGGGCGGTGCGCGGGGGCCAACCTGTCGGCCGTGGCCGGGCTGGCCGGGGTGAACCGCAGCCGGTAGACCCGCACCGGTGGCGAGTTGCGCAGCACCAGGTCGGCTCCGACGCCGTAGAGGGCGTCCTGTCGAGCCAGCTCGGTGGCCGCGCCGGTGGTCCGGCCCGGCATGGCGATGGTCGCCACGCTCAACACCGCGCCGTCGGAGAGGTATTTGGCCAGGCCCTCGATGCCGCTGCGGGTTTCCTCGGCGGTGCCGGCGAACACCTCGCCGGCGATGACGACCCCGGCGGGCTCGGCCTCGGCCAGCGAGTCGACGACGCTCACCCGGTCGGCGACCCAGCGACCCTGGGCGGTGATGTGCTCGCGGAGCGCGGCAGCGCCGAACGGCTCGGCGGGCACCACGGTGAGCCGGTCACCGGGGAGCAGCGCGTCGATCGCCGCGGCCAGCACTGCGGACTCCGGGCTCGCCCCGACCAGCAGGGCGGCCTTGGGATCGTTGATCCGGGCCAGCTCGGTGACGAGGGTACGGGCGGCTCGCTCGCCGATGCGGACCGGACCGGACCGGCCGGTGGTACGCACGGCGGGGGACTGGGTCATGTCGGGCGGGCTCCTGACGGGGTAGAGACGGGAATCGCGGCGGGACCGCCATGGCGGGACGGGCCGGCCGGCGGAGGCGAGATCTCCACCGGCCAGCATATGCGTCCGTTCGCGTCAGCCGCACCGCCGTAGCGGTGGAGTACGCCCACCCCGGCAGGCGCCCAAGGTCACCCCTGCCCGCGTCGGCCGTCCCGCTCGTCGGCCGACTGGTCGCCGACGGCCTCGACCGGGTGGTCGGGGCGGGTCGGCTCGTCCCCCTCCGCCGGGACCGGTCGGGTGTCGATCCCGAGGGTCGGCTCCTCGTTCCGGTCGTCGGGCGGGCCGGAGACCGGTGCGGTCTGCTCCTCGGAGGGCGGATGAGCCAGCCAGGCGGGGTGGATCACCTCGGCGGTCGGCGTCTCCGGTGTGGGACCCGGGGCGGGAACGTCCCACGTTGTCGGACCCGAGGGGGGAACGTCCCAGGTGGACCGTTCGGCCTCCCAGACCGGCAGCGGGGCCCCGGAGGTCGGTACGGCGGCACCAGCGGTCGGCGCGGCCGCACCGGAGACGGGTGCGTTCGCGCCGGAGACGGGGGTGGTGGCCTCGGTGGCAGCGGCCTCGGTGGTCGCCTCCGGTTGCGGCGACCGACCTGAGCGCAGGGCTCCGACCAGCCCGAAGACCCCGATCAGGATGAGTGCGCTGGCCAGGAACCAGCCGACCGCGGGGAGCGCGAGCCCGAGCAGTTGGGCGAGCAGCCACCAGCCGGACAGCGCCAGGAACACGAGCCCGAAGGCGAAAGACACCAGATCAGTGCGGTGAGCCTTCACCGGGTCACCTCCAGATTTCCGGCATTGACGTGGACGTAGAGGCGCAGGGTCCCGCCGCCGGGCCCGTCCGCGCCGACGTCGGTGGTCTCCCGCAGGCGACCGTCCAACCCGCCGGACCGGTTGCCGAAGATGTTGGCGTCGCCGGCGTTGACGTCGGCCACCGTGGTGACGTCGACGTTCGGCGGTACGACAACGGTCGCCTGGCCGAAGTTGATGGCGACGGTGACCTGGCTGTCCCGTTTCGTGAAGTCGATGCCGCGCAGGTCGAGCACGGCGTCACCGAAGCTGTTCTCGTATCGGTCGGCGAGGTCGCGGTAGTCGGTCGGCGCCCAGGTCACCGCACCGTCGACTCCCCGGATCCGGTCGTAGGACTCGGCGACCGTCGCCGTGCCCAGCGCCGCCGCGGTCACCAGGCCGAGCGCGATGAGCCAGCGGGCCCGGCCGAACCACGTGCCGACCAGCAGCCCCAGCGCGATCGTGGCCAACGCGGCCGCGAAGTATGACGAGGCGCTGATGGCGAAGACGTCCAGCAGGTCGAGCAGGGCGACCACACCGAGGACCAGGAAGATCAACGAGAAGGTCACCGCGCCGAGCGGCGAACGCTCCTTGGGGCGCTTCGGCGGCTTGGGTGGCTTGGGCGGAGGGGGCGCGGCCGGAGTCGGCGAGGCGTACGGGCCGTGCGGCGCGAACGGAGGCCGGTATCCCGACGGTGGAGGGGCGGTCGGATAGCCGGACGGGGCAGCGGGTGCGCCGGTCACGGGTGCCGACGGCCAGCCGACGCTGGGGGCGGCGGTGCTCGGCCAGCCGGTGGAAGGTGTCGGCCAGTCGGGCTGGACAGCCGTCGTGCCGGCCGGTTGCCCCGACACGGGACCAACTCCGGACACGGGACCGACCCCGGACACCGGCTGCGTGGGGGCCGAGAGCTGCGGACCAGCGGTCGGCTGCACGTCGTACGCCATGGTGGGTGTTCCCCCCGTCGTCGCGGTGACGTACGCGGGATCGCCGCCGGCCCCCGGTGTCGTCGTCAGCGGGCCGGTCGACGGCGCGACGCCGTACGACGGCGCTGGCCAGGTCACCGGCGGAACGGGACCGGGCGGGGAGCCGGTCGGCGCGGACGGCGCCGGCCCGCTCGGAGCACCGGGCTGCGAGTTGCGGCTGTCCCGGTTGAGCAGCAACGCGCCGGCGACCAGGATGGCCGCGCCGAGCAGCACCGCACGGAAGGCGTCGGTGACGATGTAGCCGAAGCTGGCCGCGACCAGGATGCCCAGGACGATCACGGTCACCGGCGACATGCTGGAACGCCCGCGCCCGAGCATCGACTCGACCGGGGACGCGGTGTCGCCCTCGTTCGGGATGATCAGCCAGGCGGCGACGTACACCAGGATGCCGATGCCCCCGAAGAACCCGAGCACCGCGAGCAGCACCCGCCACAGCACCGGATCGGTGTTGGTGGCTCGCCCGATCGCCGCGCAGACGCCGGCCAGATACCGTCCCTCGCGTGGCCGGACCAGCCCGTACCGCGAGGTGAAGCCGGTGCCGCCCAGCGGCGGTGGCGGCGCGGACGGGCCGGGACCGCCACCCTGCCCGGGTGGTGTGCCCGCGGCGCCGCCGGCTCCGTAACCGGTGCCGGCCGCGAAGCTGGGGCCCGGGCCGGTGGGCGGCGGGTAGCCACCGTACGGATCGGTAGGTGCGGCGCCGGGGTGCGGACCGGACGTGCCGGGCTCGGTCCATCCGCCGGCCGTCGCGGCCGGCGTGGGCGGCGATGTGCCTCCCGGTTGTGCCGACCCGGGACGGGGTGGCGGGGCAGCTTCCTCGGTCATGCTTCGATCCTGCTGCCCGGTGCACCCGTTCGACCTCAGGACCCGACCCTGACCCCACCCTGAGATCCGGGGGCCGGAATGTCGGGGGCGTCCCCGTGGTCGTGGACGCCGCAGCGTGTGACGATCGAATCACCGACCTCGACCATCCCGCCACCGTGACAGGGAGCTTCCGATCAGCACCGTGACTTCGCCTCCGCGCCTCTACCGCGCGCCGGAGCACCGGATGGCCGCCGGCGTCGCCGCCGGTATCGCCGACCATCTCGGCATCTCGGTGCTGCGGGTGCGCGTCGCGTTCATGGTGCTGCTCGGGCTGAGTGGGCTCGGCCTGCTGCTCTACGCGGCCTTCTGGGCCGTGGTGCCGCTGCGGCCCGGTGACACCGCGGTGCCGCTCCGGCGCGACGTGGCCCAGCTCCTGCCGTTCGTGGGGATCGGGCTCGGTGTCCTGTTGATCCAGGTGATTGTCTTCGACTCGGTCGGCGCGGCGGGCACCGCCGGCTGGCTGGTGGCCATCATCGCGGTCGGCGCCGGGGTCATCTGGCACCAGTCCGCGCCCGAACGGCGGCGGCAGTGGGGCGACACGATGCCGGTGCCGTGGCTCGGCGCGGTCGTCGAGGAGAGTGACCGGCGGGCCTTCGTGCTCCGGTTCATCGGCGGGGGAGTGCTGGTCGCGGTCGGCATCATCGGCGTCGCGGCGGTCTACTCGCCGGCGCAGAACTTCGACGCGGTGATCAATGGCGTGATCTTCGCGCTGGTCGGGCTGGCCGGGGTCGGCGTGGTCGCCGCGCCGGTGCTCTGGCGGACGTACAGCCAGCTCCGCTCGGAGCGCGAGGGGCGCATCCGCGAGCAGGAGCGGGCCGAGTTGGCCGCGATGGTGCACGACCAGGTGCTGCACACGTTGGCGCTGATCCAGCGCAACGCCGGTGACGTCAAGACGGTGCAGCGGCTGGCCCGAGGGCAGGAGCGTTCCCTGCGCAACTGGCTCTACAAGCCCACCGCGTCGCCCAGCGAACGCTTCGCCGCCGCTCTGGAGCAGGCCGCCGCCGAGGTCGAGGACACCTTCGCGATCACCGTGGAGACCGTCGTGGTGGGGGACCGGGAGACCGACGAGAAGGTCGGGGCGCTGGTCGCGGCCGCGCGGGAGGCGCTGGTGAACGCGGCCCGGCACGCTGGCGTGCAGACCGTGTCGCTCTACGCCGAGGTGGAGCCGGATCAGGTCAGCGTCTTCGTCCGGGACCGGGGCAAGGGCTTCGATCCGGATACCGTGGAGGACCACCGGCACGGCGTACGCGGCTCGATCATCGGGCGGATGAAGCGGCACGGCGGACGGGCCGAGATCCGGTCCGGCCCGGGGGAGGGGACCGAGGTTCGGTTGATCCTGCCGATCTCCCGGGACTCGTCCGCAGCGGAGAGGAACAGATGACCATGGCCGAGCAGTCGACCGAGCACCTCGACCCGGCGGAGGCCCGCCCCGAGCGGCTGCGGGTGTTCCTGGTGGACGACCACGCCATGTTCCGGGCCGGGGTGCGCGCGGAGCTGGGCGCCCACGTCGAGGTGGTGGGCGAGGCGAGCACTGTGGCCGAGGCGGTCACGCGGATCGCCGCCGTCGGACCGGACGTGGTGTTGCTCGACGTGCACATGCCCGACGGCGGCGGACGCGCGGTGCTGGAGGCGATGCGCCGCACCCACCCGCAGGTCAAGTTCCTCGCGTTGAGTGTCTCCGACGCGGCGGAGGACGTGATCGGGCTGATCCGCGCCGGTGCCCGGGGGTATGTCACCAAGACCATCTCCCCGGACGAGCTGGCGGCGGCGATCCGCCGGGTGGCGGACGGGGACGCGGTGTTCAGCCCGCGGCTGGCCGGCTTCGTGCTGGACGCCTTCGCGGCCCGACCGGACGCGCCGGTGGCCGACCCCGAGCTGGACCAGCTCACCAACCGTGAGCGGGAGGTGCTGCGGCTGCTGGCCCGTGGGTACGCGTACAAGGAGATCGCGAAGGAGCTGTTCATCTCCATCAAGACGGTGGAGACGCACGTGTCGAACGTGCTGCGCAAGCTCCAGATGTCCAACCGGTACGAGCTCTCCCGTTGGGCGGCGGACCGCCGGCTCGTGTGACAGCACGTCACCGGGCCGGAGGATCAGACAGACGATCTTTGCGCCCTCGGCCACCCAGCCGTGTGATGGTGCCCGTGCAGCCGTAGTAGACCTCATCCGGACGGGTCGAAAAACGGATGGTGACGTACGTCCCATCGGGCAGAGGTGAGGCCCGCCTCGTACGCGTGGGCCGAACCCAGGTTCACGGGTGGCGCAACGTATTTCCTGCTCAATGCTGCCTGCACCGACCGTTTTATGATCATTTTTCAAGTATCGGCAACGCGGCGGGCAACTAACGGCTTGATAACGGCACCTTCACGGAAGAGGCCAGTTGGTGTCACAGTGGCAGCACCTCACCATCGGTGTGTGGCACTCCGTACGGCCAACGACCACGTCCTCGCCGCTCGCGGCGATTCGTGGCTGTGCCTCCTGCGTCGTGTCGCGCCTCGTCGGTGAGGGAGCCCGGCGGATCGGAACATCAGGGTGTCCCCAAATTCCCTGTGGTCCCGGCGACCCGCGCCTCGGGGTGGTCGGGCGGTGTCACCCCCAAACGTGCGTGAAACCCACGACGGAACCTGGTTAGAAAGAGGAGGCCCCTCGGAATGAGAGTCTCGAAGCGGGCGACGAGCGCAATCGCGCTCAGCGCGGCTGCCGCGCTTGTCGCGAGCGGTTGCTCGAGCGGTGACAGCAACGACGACGCTGCCGCCAGCAAGGACGGCGCGATCACCGTCCACGGCGTCCAGCCGGAGAACCCGCTGGTCCCGTCGAACACCACGGAGACTGGCGGCGGCAAGGTGATCGACTGGCTGTTCACCGGCCTGGTCGAGTACCCGAACGACGGTGGGGCCCCGCGCAACGCGCTGGCCGAGTCCATCAACACCACGGACTCCAAGGTCTTCACGATCAAGATCAAGAAGGGCACGAAGTTCCACGACGGCACCGAGGTGAAGTCGAAGAACTTCGTTGACGCCTGGAACTGGGCCGCCTACTCGCCGAACGGCGCGCAGAACGGCACCTTCTTCTCCGACATCCTGGGCTTCGAGGACACCTACACCACGGACCCGGACGGCGCGGACGGCCCCCAGAAGGCCCCGGCACCGAAGTCCGACAAGATGTCCGGCCTGAAGGTCGTCGACGAGCAGACCTTCGAGGTCACCCTGGCGGCGCCGACCGCGGTCTTCCCGACCAAGCTCGGCTACAGCGCCTTCATGCCGCTCCCGGACGTCTTCTTCACCCAGAAGCCGGAAGAGTTCGGCAAGAAGCCGGTCGGCAACGGCCCGGTCAAGTTCGTGTCGTGGGAGGACAACGTCCTCATCAAGCTGACGCGCTTCGACGACTACAACCTTCGCGACAAGATGAAGGTCAAGGACGTCGACGTCAAGCTGTACCAGGACGAGACGGCCGCCTACGCCGACCTGCTGGCGAACAACCTCGACTTCATGGAGGTTGTCCCCACCTCGGCGCTCGCCGGTGACAAGTGGAAGACCGACCTCGGTGACCGGGGCCTGTCGACCGTCACGCCGTCGACCGCGCTGATCGCGTTCCCGACCTACGACAAGCGCTTCCAGAACCCGAAGCTGCGTCGTGCCGTGTCGCTGTCGATCAACCGGCAGGAGATCTCGGACAAGATCTTCTTCGGTACCCGTAAGCCGGCCGACAGCTGGGCGAACCCGCTGACCCCGGGCGCCAAGCCGGGCAACTGCACCGCCTGCAAGTTCGACCCGGCCACGGCCAAGACGCTGCTGACCGAGGCCGGCGGCTTCACCGGTGAGATGGTCTTCTACTACAACTCGGACTCCAGCCACAAGGACTGGATGGACGCCGTTGCGCAGCAGATCAAGACCAACCTGGGCATCAACGCTCGGGCCGAGGGCGTTCCGACCTTCGCGGTCTTCCGCCAGAGCATCAACGCCCACCAGATGAAGGGCCCGTACCGCGCTGCCTGGCAGCAGGACTACCCGGACGTCGAGAACTGGGTCAACCCGCTGTACGTCACCAACGGTTCCTCGAACGATGGTCTGTACAGCAACAAGGAGGTCGACGCCCTGGCGAAGCAGGCCAGCGCCGCGCCGACCCTGGAGGCCTCGCACGACGCGTTCTCCAAGGCCGTCGAGCTGGTCGACCAGGACGTCCCGAGCATCCCGATCTACTTCTACGGTCAGCAGTCCGGCCACTCGGAGAAGATCAAGAAGCTCGAGCTGAACAACGTCGGCGAACTCGACATCACCTCGGTCGAGCTCTGATCCGAACGGTCTGACCCCGGGTCGGGCTCGCCACATCCGGTGAGCCCGACCCGGGGCCGTTCCGCGACTGGGTGTTACAACACTCCACTCGCACGTTGTCACCACCGTGTCGGCCGTCCGACGCGCCCCCTGTCTGGAGGACCACCCCATGGGCCGTTATCTGTTGAGACGGCTGCTCCAACTCGTGCCGGTCTTCATCGGTACGACGTTCCTGATCTACTGGCTCGTCTGGGCCGTTCCGGGCGATCCGTTCGCCGGCAAGTGCGGCGAGCGACGCTGCCCGGACCAGTACATCGCCTTCATGACCGAGAAGTACCACCTCGACCAGAACGTCTTCGTGCAGTACGCCAACTACATGAAGAACCTGCTCCAGGGTGACTTCGGTCAGACGTTCTCGCAGCGCGAGATCGGTGACATCATCGCCACGGCGTACCCGAACACGCTGAAGCTGGCCCTGGTGGCACTCGCCATCGAGGCCGTGATCGGCCTCGGCGCCGGCGTGCTGACCGGTCTGCGCCGCAACGGCTTCCTGGACAACCTGGTCCTGGTCTCCACGCTCTTCCTGATCGCGCTGCCGGTCTTCGTCGTCGGCTTCGTGCTCCAGTGGCTCCTGGGCGTGCAGTGGGGCATCGTCAAGCCGACCGTCTCCTCCGAGATGCGGTGGTCCGAGCTGATCGTGCCGGGCTTCGTGCTGGGCAGTGCGTCAGTGGCCTACATCGCCCGGGTTGCACGTACGAGCATCGCGGAGAACCGCCGCGCCGACTACGTGCGCACCGCGATCGCCAAGGGTCTGCCGATGCGCCGGGTGGTGGGCGTACACCTGCTGCGTAACTCGCTCATCCCGGTGGTCACCCTGCTCGGCACCGACCTCGGTGCCCTGATGGGCGGTGCGATCGTCACCGAGGGGATCTTCGGCATCAACGGGATCGGCCGTGCGGTGTACCGCGCGATCGTGACCAAGGAGAGCGCCACCGTGGTGGGCATTGTGGTCGTCCTGGTGCTGGTCTATCTCGTGATGAACCTGCTGGTTGACCTGCTCTACGCCGCCCTGGACCCGAGGATCCGTTATGAGTGACCCGAGTACCGCATCAATCGTCAGCACCCCTGGCGCGCACCCGACCGACTCCGCCGCCCCTGCTACCGCAGGTCAGCCGCAGAGCAACGAAAAGCCCCGTGGCCTGCTCGGTGACGCCTGGCGGGACCTCCGCCGCAAGCCGTTGTTCTGGATCGCCAGCGTCCTGATTCTGATCTTCCTGCTGATGGCGGCCTTCCCGGCGCTGTTCGCCCCGGGTGACGCGGTCAACGGATCGCTGTCCCGCAGCCTCGACAAGCCGTCCGCCAATGGCTGGTTCGGCTACGACGTGCAGGGCCGCGACGTCTACGCCCGGGTCATCTACGGCGCGCGGGCATCCGTCATCGTCGCCGTGCTGTCCGTGGTCGGCACCCTGCTCGTCGGTGGTGCCATGGGCATCATCTCCGGCTACCGCGGTGGCTGGGTGGACGGGCTGCTGAGCCGGATCGCCGACGTCTTCTTCGGTCTGCCCTTCGTGCTCGGTGCGATCGTCATCCTGACCACGTTCAACGGTTCGGGCTCCGGCAACAGCAAGGCCCAGATCATGGGCCTGGTGATCGTCTCGCTGATCGTGCTGAGCTGGCCGGTCGTGATGCGCCTCATGCGTTCCTCGGTGCTCGCCACCAAGGAAGCCGACTACATCGTCGCGGCCCGCGCCCTGGGCGCCGGCACCGGCCGGATCATCCTCAAGCACCTGCTGCCGAACTGCCTGGCCCCGCTGCTGGTCTACGGCACGATCATGGTCGGCTCGTTCATCGGCGCCGAGGCCACCCTGTCGTTCCTCGGCGTCGGTCTGAAGTCTCCGGTGGTGTCCTGGGGCATCATGATCAGCGACGGTAAGGATTTCCTCCGAGTCGCGCCAGGGCTGGTCTTCTTCCCCGCCGCGTTCCTCGTCACCGCAGTGCTGAGCTTCGTGATGCTCGGTGAGGCGGTCCGCGAGGCCCTCGATCCGAAACTCCGCTAGGGGATATCCAGTGTCCGACATTCTCGTGTCCGAGCAGTCCGCGCCGGGACCCGGCGGGTCCGGACGTCCCTCCGGCCGGCTGCTCGAGGTCGACGACCTGCGGGTGGAGTTCCGCACCCGGGACGGCGTCGCAAAGGTCATCAACGGGGTCACGTACCACGTCGACGCGGGGGAGACCCTCGCCGTGCTCGGCGAGTCCGGCTCCGGTAAGAGCGTCACGGCGCAGACCATCATGGGCATCCTCGACACGCCGCCCGGCTTCGTCACCGGTGGCCAGGTCCGCTTCCACGGCAAGGACATGCTCCGCATGTCCGACGAGGAGCGCCGCCGCATCCGCGGCGAGGGCATCGCGATGATCTTCCAGGACGCGCTCTCCGCGCTGAACCCCGTCTTCACCGTCGGGTTCCAGATCGCCGAGCAGTTCCGGGTCCGGCGGGGCATGGGTCGCGCGGAGGCCAAGAAGCGCGCGATCGACATGCTCGACCAGGTCAAGATCCCGAACGCCAAGAGCCGGTTCAACAACTACCCGCACCAGTTCTCTGGCGGTATGCGGCAGCGCGCGATGATCGCGATGTCGTTGGCGCTCGACCCGGAGGTGCTGATCGCGGACGAGCCGACCACCGCTCTCGACGTGACAGTGCAGGCCCAGATCATGGACCTGCTCGCCGAGCTTCAGCGTGAGCGGCAGATGGGCATGATCCTGATCACCCACGACCTCGGCGTGGTCGCCGACGTCGCGGACCGGATCGCGGTCATGTATGCGGGCCGGATCGTCGAGGAAGCCAACGTGTACGACCTGTACGCCAAGCCGGCGCACCCGTACACCATCGGTCTGATCGAATCGATCCCGCGCCTGGACGAGAAGGGGCAGCAGCTCCGGACGATCAAGGGCCTCCCGCCGAACCTGATGAACATCCCGCCGGGCTGCCCGTTCAACCCGCGCTGCCCGATGGCTCAGCCGGTGTGCCGGGAGAAGATCCCGCCGCTGCTGCAGGTCGGCCGCGACCGGGCCAGCGCCTGCCACTTCGCCGAGGAGCTGGTGAACCGTGTCTGAGAACATCCTCGAGGTCAACGACCTGGTCAAGCACTACCCCGTCACGCAGGGTGTGGTGTTCAGGAAGACCGTCGGTCAGGTCAAGGCGGTCGACGGGGTCTCGTTCGGTCTGCGCGCCGGCGAGACGCTCGGTGTGGTCGGCGAGTCCGGCTGTGGCAAGTCGACCCTCGCCCGGGTGCTGATGAACCTGGAGAAGCCGACCGCAGGCAGCGTGGTCTACAAGGGCCAGGACACCTCCAAGCTGTCCGGTGGGGCACTGCGGCGTCTCCGCCGGCAGATCCAGCTGGTCATGCAGGACCCGTACACCTCGCTGAACCCGCGGATGACCGTCGGCGACCTGCTCGGTGAGCCGTTCGAGATCCACCCGGAGGTGGCGCCGAAGGGCAGCCGCCGGGCCAAGGTCCGCGAACTGCTCGACCTGGTCGGGCTCAACCCGGAGCACATCAACCGGTACCCGCACCAGTTCTCCGGCGGTCAGCGCCAGCGCATCGGCATCGCCCGTGCGCTCGCGCTGCGGCCCGAGATCATCGTCTGCGACGAGCCGGTGTCGGCGCTGGACGTCTCCATCCAGGCTCAGGTGATGAACCTGCTGGAGCAGCTCCAGGGCGAGTTCGGGCTGTCGTACGTCTTCATCGCGCACGACCTGTCGGTGGTCCGCCACCTCTCGGACCGGGTTGCGGTGATGTACCTCGGCAAGATCGTCGAGATCGGCACCGAGGACGAGATCTACGAGCGGCCGACCCACCCGTACACCCAGGCTCTGCTCTCCGCGGTGCCGGTGCCGGACCCGACGCAGCGGAACAACAAGACGATCATCCGGCTCACGGGTGACGTGCCGTCGCCGATCAGCCCGCCCTCGGGCTGCCGGTTCCGGACCCGCTGCTGGAAGGCGCAGGACGTCTGCGCCGAGCAGGTCCCGCTGCTGGAGATCCGACGGGACTCGGACCACCCGAGCGCCTGCCACTTCGCGGAGCGGCGCCAGATCGTCGCCACCCACGAGGCGTGAGTCACCGGAACCGCCTGCCGACGTCACCACGACGACGGCAGGCGGTTCCGTCTGTCCGTGGCCCGAGGCCGGCGCCGCGTGGCGCAGGGGAGCCCACGAGGGGCCCACGGGCCGGGTGAGTCACTGTGGGCCGGCGCGGCTCACAGCGGGCCGCGGCCCGCGCGGAGCAGCAGCAGGGCCAACTGGGTGCCGTCGGCGCCGAGCGCGACCCGGAAGCGCTCCAGGATCTCGCGTTCGCGGGAGAGCACCAGGCGAGTCCCGCCGGACGCCATCCGGGTCACCCCGACCTCCTGGGACAACGCGGCCCGCTCCTGCCAGAGCGTGATCAGGGCGTGGTCGATCTCGTCGATCCGTTCTCTGATCTGCACGATCCGAGCGGAGGCGGACGGCTCCTCGGTGCCGGTCCGTGCCTCTGGCGGCCCGGCGGCCTCGGCCGTCGGCGACAGGGGTGCCGCCGGCTCGCTCCCGTTGGCCGCGGGCTGCTCGGCCTTCGGTCGGGTCGGGCCGCCGCTCTGCTCCATCACGTCTGTCATCATCGGGTACCTCTCGCACTGTGGTGCCCGGTGCCCGGAACCCGGGACGGAAAAAGCCCCGGACTCCAGGAGCCCGGGGCTTTCGTAGGTCTGAATCGATCAGGCGCGACCTACGGCAGCCGGACTCCCGGTGCCGTAGTAA
Organism: Micromonospora sp. C81; assembly: GCF_018070425.1. Lineage (NCBI taxonomy): Bacteria > Bacillati > Actinomycetota > Actinomycetes > Micromonosporales > Micromonosporaceae > Micromonospora > Micromonospora sp. C81. The sequence goes on along the minus strand of NZ_JAGPXS010000025.1, from coordinate 59,839 downwards.
AAGTAGTAGCGCGCAGCGATCACGCCGTCGAGTATGCCCACGTCGGCGCCGGGTGCGCAAGCATTCCGCGGGGAGACGCCGATCTTTGCCCGACTGGCGGGCAGCGCGGTGGGAGCACGCGGTCGGGCACGAGCCGCCGAGCGCCAGAGACCGTAGTGTCCGACTGGCGGCATAGACTTGTCGGGCGATGCATCCTCTCTTCGACATTCCCGCGTCCCCGCCTGCGCCGGAGTCCGCGCCGGCCCGCCCGGACCGGCCCCGGCCCGCCGCCGTCCGCCTCGATCCGCAGCAGCTGCTCGCCGGGCTCAACGGGCCGCAGCGCGACGCGGTCAGCCACGCCGGCTCGCCGCTGCTGATCGTGGCCGGCGCCGGGTCCGGCAAGACCCGGGTGCTCACGCACCGGATCGCCTACCTGCTCGCCGCACGGGACGTCCATCCCGGCGAGATCATCGCGATCACCTTCACCAACAAGGCAGCCGGCGAGATGAAGGAGCGCGTCGCCGCGCTCGTCGGTCCGCGGGCGCGCCTGATGTGGGTGTCGACGTTCCACTCCGCGTGCGTCCGGATCCTGCGCGCCGAGCACGAGCACGCCGGCCTCAAGTCGACCTTCTCCATCTACGACGCGGACGACTCCCGGCGACTGATGCAGCTGGTCACCCGCGAGCTGGATCTCGACCCGAAGCGCTACCCGGCGCGGGGGTTGGCCGCCCAGGTCTCCAACCTCAAGAACGAGCTGGTCGACCCGGAGCAGTTCGCCGCACGGGCCACCGGGCCCAACGAGCGGGCGCTGGCCGAGGCGTACACGCTCTACCAGCGCCGGCTGCGTGAGGCGCACGCACTGGACTTCGACGACCTGATCATGACCACGGTGCACCTGCTCCAGTCGCACCCGCACGTCGCGGAGAGCTACCGTCGGCGGTTCCGGCACGTGCTCGTGGACGAATATCAGGACACCAACCATGCCCAGTACACGCTGATCAAGGAGCTGGTCTCCGGCACCGACGGGCTGGAGCCCGCCGAGCTGTGCGTGGTCGGCGACGCGGACCAGTCGATCTACGCGTTCCGCGGTGCGACGATCCGCAACATCCTGGAGTTCGAACGCGACTTCACCGACGCGCGGACGATCCTGCTGGAGCAGAACTACCGCTCCACCCAGACCATCCTCAACGCGGCCAACGCGGTGATCGACCGCAACACCTCCCGCAAGCCCAAGCGGCTGTGGAGCGAGGCCGGCGCCGGTGAGCAGATCGTCGGTTACGTGGCCGACACCGAGCACGCCGAGGCCGACTGGGTGGCCCGGGAGATCGACCGGCTGGTCGACGCCGACGAGACCCGCCCCGGCGACGTCGCGGTCTTCTACCGCACCAACGCCCAGTCCCGTGTGTTCGAAGAGGTGTTCATCCGCGTCGGCCTGCCCTACAAGGTGGTCGGCGGGGTGCGCTTCTACGAGCGCAAGGAGGTCCGCGACGCACTGGCGTACCTGCGTTCGGTGGTCAACGACGACGACACGGTGAGCCTGCGGCGGGTGCTCAACACCCCCCGCCGGGGGATCGGCGACCGCGCCGAGGCGTGCGTCGAGGCGCTCTCCAGTCGGGACCGGATCTCGTTCGGCGCGGCGCTGCGGCGGGCCCGGGAGGCGCCGGGCATCTCCAGCCGGGCAGCCAATGGCATCGCCGACTTCGTGGCGCTGCTGGACGGGGCCCGGGAGCTGTCCGAGACCGGCACCCCGGAAGAGGTGTTGGAGGCACTGCTGACCCGCTCGGGCTACCTCACCGAGCTGGAGGAGAGCCTGGACCCGCAGGACGCCGGCCGGGTGGACAACCTCCAGGAGCTGGTCAGCGTCGCCCGGGAGTACACCGAGCGGATCGAGGCGCTGGGCGAGGAGGGGGAGCGGGCCACCCTGGCCGGCTTCCTGGAGCAGGTGGCGCTGGTCGCCGACGCCGACCAGATCCCCTCCGACGACCCCGACCACCAGGGGGTGGTCACCCTGATGACGCTGCACACCGCCAAGGGTCTGGAATTCCCGGTGGTCTTCCTGACCGGGCTGGAGGACGGCGTCTTCCCGCACCTGCGCTCGCTGGGCGACACCCGCGAGCTGGAGGAGGAGCGCCGGCTGGCGTACGTCGGCATCACCCGCGCCCGGCAGCGGCTCTACCTCTCCCGGGCGGTGACCCGCTCGGCCTGGGGGCAGCCGTCCTACAACCCGCCGTCGCGGTTCCTGGAGGAGCTGCCGACCGAGTTGGTGCACTGGGAGCGCACCGAAGGGTCGTACACCTCGTGGGCCGGCGGGGGCGGCGGCGTCGGAGGCCGCGCGGACCGCACGCCCGGCGCGCGTGGCAACTTCACCGGGGGTACGCCGAAGGCGGCCCAGTTGGCGCAGCGGCTCGGCGTGGACGCCAGCCGGCTGACCACGGCCAGCGAGCTGCCGCAGGGGCCCAAGGTGGCAGCCGGGGACCGGGTCAACCACCAGCGGTACGGGCTGGGGCGGGTGCTCGCCGTCGAGGGGCACGGCCCGGGTGCTCGCGCGCAGATCGACTTCGGTGACCAGACCATGTGGCTGGTGCTGCGGCACGCCCCGGTCGACAAGCTCTGACCCGTCGCGCCCGCACCATTGCACTGAAGCAGGGATGGAGGGGCCTCAGGCCCCTCCATCCCTGCTGTTGCGCTCGAATCGCGCAGGGGTGTCGCCTCAGCAGCCGAGGTCCACGCCGCGGGTCCGCATGAACGGGGCCGGGTCGATCTGGTTCCACATGCCCTGGTGCACCTCGAAGTGCAGGTGTGGGCCGGTGGCGTCGCCGGTGGCGCCCTCGTAGCCGATGACCTGGCCGGCCTTCACCTTCTGGCCGACGGTGACCGCGATGCGGCTCTGGTGGGCGTAGTGGGTCAGGTACCCGTTGCCGTGGTCGATGAAGACGGAGTTGCCGTACCCGTCGGAGGCGTCGCCGGCCTGGGTCACGGTGCCTGCGGCTGCGGCGCGGAGTGGTGTGCCGGAGGGCAGCGCCAGGTCGATTCCGGCGTGCAGGGTGCCCCATCGCTGCCCGTAGCAGGAGGTGACGGCTGCGCCGGGCATCGGGTTGACCCAGGCGGGCGTGGGCTTGGTGGTCTTCTTCGGCTTCGGCTTCGGCTTGGCCTTAGCGGTGGCCGTCTTCGCGGGCGTCGGGCTGGCGGTGGCCGCGGACGGGCTCGGTGTCGGGCTGGCCGAGGGGGTGACCGGTGTGCTCGACTCGCGGGCGGAGCGGTCCGCTCGGCTGGCGGCTTCGGCCCGGCTCTGCGCGTCGAGGGAGACGGCTGCGGGTGCCGGGTGGTCGCCGCCGGTGGTGGCGACCGCGACGCCACCGAGGCCGAGGGCCACCAGGGCGGCGGCGCTGAGCACGATGAGGCGGTTCCGCCGGCCGGCGCGCTGCGGTTGCCCGGTGTGGGGGGCGTCGGGGGTGTTCTCGTTCTGGACGGGGCTGTCTTCCTGCACGGCGGACCTTCACAGTCGAGGGGCACTTGACCTCGAAATACTGGTGTCGGACCGAGCCGGGGTGGGCGCGGGGACCGGGTGACCGCGCGGCGCGTGAAGTGATGGCTGCCCAGATATGACCCACCCTATGGCGTTCTATCCGGAAAAGTGATCATGCTACGTGGTGTCGCCGGTCACAATCGTGGCTGTGACCCGGGATACATCCATTCGGCCGGGGCAACGAAAAACCGCCCGGATCAACAGATCCGGGCGGTCAACGGTCGTTACGCAACGTCAGGAGGCGGCTACCTCGTTGTAAATTGCCTCGACTTGCAGCTGGATGTCCACTCCGCGGTCCTGGAGGAACGGCACCGGGTCGACCGGCTGGCCCTTGACATGGATCTCCAGGTGCAGGTGCGTGCCGTAGGCGTGGCCCGTCTGGCCCACCAGACCAAGCTGGTCGCCGGCCTTGATCTGCTGGCCTTCCTTCACGCTCACCGAGGAGGAGTGGCCGTAGATGGCCTCGCTGCCGTCGGCGTGCTGAACGATCACCGCGTTGCCGTACCCGCCGAACCAGCCGGCCTTGGTGACCAGCCCGTCGTGGATCGCCACGTAGGGAGTGCCCTCGCCGGCAACCAGGTCCACGCCGGTGTGCAGCTTGCCCCAGCGCATCCCGTAGGGAGAGTTGAAGTCGTAGCCCTGCAGCGGCAGCAGCCAGACCTCGGGCTCGGCGCTGTCCTTGCTGCGGCTGTCCCGCGAGGCGCGGTCGGCGTTCTCGGCGCGGGCCGCAGCGTCCTGACTGGTGACCGACGCCTGCTTGAGCTCGTCGAGCACCGACGGGCTGACGTCCTTGGCGTCGGGCAGAGCGCTCGCGCCGAGGGCGACGATGCCGGCCCCGACGAACGCCGTGGTGACGACAGCGGCGTAACGGCTGCGCGGTGGGGTGGGCACACGGCGACGACCGCGATATCGATCGGGCTCAGACGACAGGCGCTGGCGCACGCACACCCTCCGTTGTCGGGGTTCCGAAGCGGCCGGTGGGCGTTCGTGAAGCTCGAATGAACGTCCGCTGACCGCGTCGTCACCCGTCCATGGACCTGATGACAACCGTGGACACGTTAGCCAACCACCAGGCGAGTCACAAGCTAGACCGCCAAACTGGCGTGTCGATCTGTCCGTTTGCGTCCATGATTGTCACGCATCGCGCCCCTAAACGGTGCCCCCGATGCTGCCCGTTCGTCGCCGAGCGTGACCGATCCGGCGGAGTCGTCCGACTTGACTCGGGGCAGTGCCAGAGTGCCTTGGCGAGCCTTCCCGGATCTGGCTCGGCGGCCTCCCCGGACGGCCCCCGGTCCGCTGCCCGCCACTTCGGGTGCGCCCCGTACGACAATGCCGGGCAGGGACCGGCGGCGGAGCCCGGTTTCCGGCCCCGATTTCCTGGGCCGGGCCCGCCGGGTTACCGTTCGTTCAGGTGAAGGCCCGTGAAGCCGGTGAAAGGTGTGCGCTGATGAGCTCTCGTATTCGGGTCGTCGTCGCCAAGCCCGGCCTGGACGGCCATGACCGGGGCGCGAAGGTCGTCGCACGCGCTCTGCGGGACGCGGGCATGGAGGTCGTCTACACCGGCCTGCACCAGACTCCCGAGCAGATCGTGGAGACCGCCATCCAGGAGGACGCCGACGCGGTCGGTCTGTCCGTCCTCTCCGGCGCGCACATGACGCTCTTCCGGCGGGTGCTGGAACTGCTCAGTGAGCGGGACGCCCGCGACATCGTCGTGTTCGGCGGCGGCATCATTCCGAACGGCGACATTCCCGAGTTGGAGAAGCTGGGCGTCGCGAAGATCTTCACGCCGGGCGCCACCACTCAGGCGATTGTCGAGTGGGTCCGGCAGAACGTGGCGCAGCCGGTTTCCTGAGTCTCGTTGCTCAGCGCCCGGATTTGGGCACGGGGGAGGGGCCGGACGCACCCCTCACACGTCCGGCCCCTCTATGCACGATGCCCCGCCGCCACCCCTCGACCGACAGGGCATCGGCCGTCTCCCGTCGTCACGCTTCTCAGCGCTCCGACATCTGACTCAACGACGCCCCCACGGCCGGGTTACGCAAGCCGGACAACATCGCCCGGATGGTTGATGCCATCTGTGTCGTGGCCGCAAACCAGCCGCGTCTGATGTCCGGTTGTGCATTACCGCACACCGCGCACCCGCTCGGTTGCCGGTGGTGCCGACCTCGCTAGGCTGCGGCCAATGGCCTGTTTCAACTGATGACAGGCGTCAAACTGTTTTTTGAACGCTGGTGGCGGCGCGACGGCGCGCCGCGGAGACGGGACGGGACGCGCAATCGTGGACCTGTACGAGTACCAGGGGCGGGACCTGTTCGAGCGGCACGGCTTGCCCGTGCTGGCCGGCGGCGTCGCCACTACCCCGGAAGAGGCCCGTGCGATCGCCGAACGCCTCGGCGGTCGCGTGGTCGTCAAGGCGCAGGTGAAGGTCGGCGGCCGAGGTAAGGCCGGCGGCGTCAAGCTCGCCGAGGGCGCCGAGGAGACGGTGGCCCGCGCCACCGACATCCTCGGCATGGACATCAAGGGTCACACCGTCCACAAGGTCATGATCACGGTGACCGCGGACGTGGCCGAGGAGTACTACTTCTCGTACCTGCTCGACCGAGCGAACCGCACCTTCCTCTGCATCGCCAGCGTCGCCGGCGGCATGGACATCGAGCAGGTCGCCGCCGACACCCCCGACAAGGTCGTGAAGGCCCCGATCGACGCCGTGAAGGGCGTGGACGAGGCCAAGGCCCGCGAGATCGTGACCGCCGCCGGCTTCCCGGCCGAGGTCGCCGACCAGGTGGTCGAGATCGCCGTCGGCCTGTGGCAGGCGTTCGTCGCCGAGGATGCCACCCTGGTCGAGGTCAACCCGCTCGCCAAGAACGGCGACGGCCGGATGCTCCTGCTCGACGCCAAGATCAGCTTGGACGAGAACGCGGCGTTCCGGCACCCGGACCACGAGGCGCTGGTCGACCAGGCCGCGGTGGACCCGCTGGAGCAGGCCGCCAAGGCCAAGGACCTCAACTACGTCAAGCTCGACGGCGAGGTCGGCATCATCGGCAACGGCGCGGGTCTGGTCATGTCGACCCTCGACGTGGTCGCGTACGCCGGTGAGCGGCACGGCAACGTCAAGCCGGCCAACTTCCTCGACATCGGCGGTGGCGCGAGCGCCGCGGTGATGGCGAACGGGCTGGAGATCGTGCTCTCCGACCCGGCCGTGAAGAGCGTCTTCGTCAACGTCTTCGGCGGCATCACCGCCTGTGACGAGGTCGCGAACGGCATCATCCAGGCGTTGGCGCTGCTGGAGCAGCGGGGCGAGCAGGTCAGCAAGCCGCTCGTCGTCCGTCTCGACGGCAACAACGCCGAGGCTGGCCGGGCGATCCTGGACAGCGCGAACAACCCGCTCGTGCAGCGGGTGGACACCATGGACGGTGCGGCCGAGCGGGCCGCCGAGCTGGCAGCTGCGGGGGTCTGATCATGGCTATCTGGCTGACCAAGGACTCGAAGGTCATCGTCCAGGGGATGACCGGTTCCGAGGGTTCCAAGCACACCCGGCGGATGCTGGCCGCCGGCACGAACGTGGTGGGCGGCGTCAACCCGCGCAAGGCGGGCCAGAAGGTCGACTTCGACGGCACCGAGCTGCCGGTCTTCGCGTCCGTAGCGGACGCGATGGCCGAGACCGGGGCCGACGTCACTGTCATCTTCGTGCCGCCGCAGTTCACCAAGGCCGCAGTGGTCGAGGCGATCGACGCCGCGATCCCGCTGGCCGTGGTGATCACCGAGGGCGTGCCGGTGCACGACACCGCATCGTTCTGGGCGTACAACGTGGCGAAGGGTGAGCAGACCCGGATCATCGGGCCGAACTGCCCCGGCATCGCCTCGCCCGGCGCGTCCAACGCCGGCATCATTCCGGCCGACATCACCGGCTCCGGCCGGATCGGCCTGGTCAGCAAGAGCGGCACGCTGACCTACCAGATGATGTACGAGCTGCGCGACATCGGCTTCTCCACCTGCGTCGGCATCGGCGGTGACCCGATCATCGGGACCACCCACATCGACGCCCTGGCGGCGTTCGAGGCCGACCCGGAGACCGACGCCATCGTCATGATCGGTGAGATCGGTGGCGACGCCGAGGAGCGGGCCGCCGAGTTCATCAAGACCAACGTCACCAAGCCGGTGGTCGGCTACATCGCCGGCTTCACCGCTCCTCCCGGCAAGACCATGGGTCACGCCGGGGCGATCATCTCCGGCTCGGCCGGCACCGCCGAGGCGAAGCAGGCGGCGCTGGAGGCTGTCGGCGTCAAGGTCGGCAAGACGCCGACCGAGACCGCGAAGCTGATGCGGGAGATCATGTCCGGCAACTGAGCCGGTCAGGCAACACCGGAGGGGGTCGACCGCAGCCGGTCGGCCCCCTTCGGCGTACCTGCGCTGCCGGCGCGTCCCGCTGGTGGCGCAGCCCGCTCAGTCGTTGTTCCAGAACGGGTAGTTGCCGGTGGCGCGCAGGATCGCGCCGCCGATGATGTTGATCACGCCGAACACGATGGCGAGGTAGCCCAGTAGCGGTGACTGCCCGTACCGACGGGCGTCGCGGATGGACAGGTAGCCGAAGATGATGCCCAGGATGCCGCAGCAGATCAGCCCCAGCACGATGCCCAGCACGCCCCAGAGCGTGGTCCGGTCCCGTCCCCGGGCCGGTGGGGGCGGGGATGGCGCGTACGGCGTTGTCACGGCGTCCTCCGGGCGGTCGTGGGCGGCGAGCCGGCCGGACCGCGACCGGCGGACCCGACCCGGGTGGCGGCGACTCGCGCCCCCTCTGGCCGAGGCTAGACCGGGCCGGATGGCCTGGGCCCCGGTTCGGTCAACTCGCCGCCCTTCGGGCGGCTTAACGGACTGCCACCGCCCGCGCGACGTGCCAGAGTAGAGCGGATGTCCCCCGTCACCCCTGACCGTCCCAGCCGTCCCGGCGGTGTGAGCGCCGACGACCGGCCGGTCGATCGTGCCGCCCGGGCCCGACGGGTGCCCGCGCCCCGCGCGGGTGGGGCGCCACGCGGGCGCGCGCCGTTGCCCGTCGCCGCGGGGGTAGCGGCCGGCTGGGCCGCCCTCACCTCCTACCTGCCGGTCGCCATCGTGCTCGGCCTGGTCCAGCTCGGCACGGATTCGACGACACTGGTCAGCACCCTGCGCACGGCGCTGGCCGGTTGGCTGCTCGGCCACGGGGTGCCGCTGCACACCGACTCCGGCCCGCTCGGGCTCGCCCCGCTGGCGCTGACCGTGCTCGCGCTCTGGCGGCTCAGCCGGGCCGGTGTGCACGTCAGCCGCGCGATCGGCGCCCGGGACACCCGCTCACCGCGCCGCGCGCTGCTCGCCGCAGGCGCGGTCGGCATCGCGTACGCGCTGCTGGGCGCACTCGCGGCAGTGCTGGTGGGTGCCGGTGGGCCGACGGTGTCCCCGATCCGGGCGGGCGCCACGTTCGCGGTGGTCGGCACACTCGCCGCACTGATCGGCGCCACCCGCATCACCGCCGTGACCCGGCTCCTCGTCACCCGGCTGTCAAACCCGGTGCGGGACGGCATTCGCACCGGCCTGGTGGCAGGGCTGCTCCTGCTCGGCGCGGGTGCCGGTGCGGCCGGCCTGGCGGTGGCCACCGGCGGCGGCGACGCGGCGGACATGATCGGGGCGTACCGGACGGGGGTCGCCGGGCAGGCCGGGATCACCCTGGTCAGCGTCGCGTACGCGCCGAACGCGGCGATCTGGTCGGCCAGCTATCTGCTCGGGCCGGGCTTCGCGGTCGGCACCGACACCGCGGTTCGCACCAGCGAGGTGTCGGTCGGCGCACTGCCAGCCGTGCCACTGCTCGCCGGTCTGCCACGAGGCCCGGTGGACGGCTTGGGCGCCCTGCTGCTCGCGGTGCCGGTGCTGGCCGGAATGGTGGCCGGCTGCCTGCTCGCCCGCCGGGTGGCCCGACTCGCCGGGCCGGAGCGGGCCCCGCAGCGCTGGGCCGAGGTGCTGGCCCCGGCGGTGCTGGCCGGGCTGGTGGCCGGCGTGCTGCTCGGTGTGGCCGCCGCGGTCTCCGGCGGGTCACTGGGCGCCGGCCGGCTGGCACAGGTCGGGCCGGTGGGCTGGCAGGTCGGTGCGGTGGCCGCTGTCGTCATCGCGGTCGGCGCACTGCTCGGCGCCGCCGCCACCCGGGCCCTCACCCGCACCCCCGCCCAGTAGACGCGCGCGGGGCGCCCCGGACGAATCCGGAGCGCCCCGTCGATCCGAGCTTGTCAGGGCTGGGTGGGCAGGGCCACGTTCGCCACGATGCCGAGGATGATCAGGATGATGCCCAACCCGACACCGATCGCGCCGCAGATCAGGCCGGCCTTGGCCTGCCCGGCGTTGTTCGCCTGGCCCTGGGCGACCTTCTGCCGCGCGAGGTAACCGGTCACCACGGCCGCGATGCCGACCGGGATGCCCAGGTAGAAGCAGCAGATCAGCGGGATCGACGCGATACCGAGGATCATCGACACCAGGCCGAGGGTGTTGTTCTGCCCCTGGCCCCCCTGCGGGTAGCCGGCGTTCGGGTACGTCGGACCGCCGCCGCCGTACTGGGGCTGCTGCTGGCCGTACGGGTCCTGGCCGTAGGGCTGTCCCGAGGTCGGCTGCTGGCCGTACGGCTGACCCGAGGTCGGCTGCTGGCCGTACGGCTGACCCGAGGTCGGCTGCTGGCCGTACGGGGCAGCCGGCGGCTGGCCGTACTGCGGCGGCTGGGGTGCGTTCGGGTCCTGGTTGGGCTGCTGGCCGTACGGGTCCTGGCCGGGGTTACCGGGTTGCATTCGAGAGCTCCTTGAACTGGTTCCGTCAGTTACTGCTGTTGTTGCCACCCATGATCGCTGTCAGTCCTCGGAATGCACAGCGCGGCAGCACCACGACATCGTCACGGTGCTGCCGATCGACGGTTGCCGTTGGGGTGGTGACCGGGCGACACGCGGTGCTCCTCAGTGCAGCGACACCGCTGGTGTGCCGATCGGTGCGGGGGTTCGGACCGACGAGGTGTCAAGTCCGAGCGAGCGGCAGCGTACCGGGTCGATGCACGTCGGCACTGTCAAAGATCGGCGCGCCGCCCAGCCGGAGGGCTTCCTGACCTGCCCGATAGGGTGGCCCGGTGACCGAGCCCGCGCCTGTCGCCCGCATCGTCGTCCTCATCTCCGGCTCCGGTAGCAACCTCCAGTCGCTGCTGGATGCCGCCGTCGACCCCGCGTACGGTGCGCAGGTCGTGGCGGTCGGCGCGGACCGTGACGGCATCGCGGGCCTGGACCGGGCCGAGGCCGCGGGGGTGCCGACCTTCGTCGAGCGGGTCCGTGATCACGACACCCGGGAGGACTGGGACCGGGCGCTCACCGCGCACGTTGCGAAGCACCAACCGGACCTGGTCATCTCCGCCGGTTTCCTCAAGCTGGTCGGCCCGCACTTCCTCGCCGCGTTCGGCGACCGCTACCTGAACACCCACAACACCCTGTTGCCGGCGTTTCCCGGCATCCACGGTCCGCGTGACGCCCTCGCCTACGGCGTGAAGCTCACCGGGGCCACCCTCTTCTTCGTCGACGCCGGCATGGACACCGGGCCGATCGTCGCGCAGGTCGCGGTGCCGGTGCTCGACGACGACGACGTGGACACGCTCACCGAGCGCATCAAGGAAGCCGAGCGGCGCCAGCTCGTCGAGCAGGTCGGTCGCCTGGTCCGCGAAGGCTGGACCATCACCGGAAGGAAGGTCACGGTTCCGTGAGTCCCACTCAGGACGGGCGCCGCCCGATCAGGCGGGCGCTGGTCAGCGTCTACGACAAGACCGGGCTGGTCGAGCTGGCTCAGGCCCTGCACGCCGCCGGTGTGGAGATCGTGTCCACCGGAAGCACGGCGGGCACCATCGCCGCCGCCGGTGTGCCGGTGACGCCGGTGGAGACGGTGACCGGGTTTCCCGAGGTGCTCGACGGCCGGGTGAAGACCCTGCACCCGAAGGTGCACGCGGGTCTCCTCGCGGACCTGCGCAAGGACACGCATGTCGCGCAGCTCGACGAGCTGGGGGTTGCGGCGTTCGACCTGCTGGTCTCCAACCTCTACCCCTTCCAGGCGACCGTCGCCTCCGGCGCCGACGTCGAGGAGTGCGTGGAGCAGATCGACATCGGTGGCCCGGCCATGGTGCGGGCCGCCGCCAAGAACCACGCCTCGGTTGCCGTGCTCACCGACCCGGCCGGTTACCCGGCGCTGATCGGCGCGCTCGGCGAGGGGGGCTTCACCCTGGCCCAGCGGCGCGCGCTGGCCGCCCGGGCGTTCGCCGACATCGCCGAGTACGACGTGGCGGTGGCCCGGTGGTGCGCGCAGGAGCTGGCGCCCGCCGACGACTGGTGGCCGCAGTTCGCGGGGCTGGCACTGCGCAAGTCGGCGGCGCTGCGCTACGGCGAGAACCCGCACCAGCCGGCTGCGCTCTACACCGACCCGGACGCCCCCGCAGGGCTGGCCCAGGCCGAGCAACTGCACGGCAAGGAGATGTCCTACAACAACTACGTCGACGCGGACGCCGCCTGGCGGGCGGCGAACGACTTCGCCGACCAGCCGGCCGTCGCGATCATCAAGCACGCCAACCCGTGCGGCATCGCGGTGGGCGTGGACGTGGCCGAGGCGCACCGCAGGGCGCACGCCTGCGACCCGGTGTCGGCGTTCGGCGGCGTCATCGCGGTCAACCGGCCGGTCTCGGTCGAGCTGGCGCGGCAGGTGGCCGAGATCTTCACCGAGGTGGTGGTCGCGCCCGGCTTCGACGAGGGCGCGGTCGAGGTGTTGCAGGCCAAGAAGAACATCCGGCTGCTGCGGGCGCCGGCCTGGACGCCGGCGCTGGTGGAGTTGCGGCCGGTGACCGGTGGCGTGCTGGCCCAGGTCGCCGACCGGGTGGACGCCCCCGGCGATGACCCGGCGACCTGGCAGTTGGCGACCGGCGAGGCCGCCGACGAGGAGCTGCTGCGGGACCTGGCGTTCGCGTGGCGGGCGGTTCGTGCCGTGAAGAGCAACGCGATCCTGCTCGCGAAGGACGGCGCCACCGTCGGGGTCGGTATGGGTCAGGTCAACCGGGTCGACTCGGCGCAGCTCGCGGTCAACCGCGCCGGCGCCGAGCGGGCTCGGGGTTCGGTCGCCGCCTCGGACGCGTTCTTCCCGTTCGCCGACGGCCCGCAGATCCTCATCGACGCCGGCGTCCGCGCCATCGTGCAGCCCGGTGGCTCGATCCGCGACGAAGAAGTCATCGCAGCGGCCAAAAAGGCCAACGTAACGATGTACCTGACGAAAACCCGCCACTTCTTCCACTAGGCCGCCAACCCCCGTCCGCGTCGATCATGGAGTTGTGGTGCCCCGCAAAAGGGGTGCCGGCCAAGAAATCGGCCACCACAACTCCATGATCGACGTGTGAGGCGGGCGGGTCAGGCCGTTGGGGTTGTGGGGCGGAGTTCGGCGAAGTGGCAGGCGGACGGGTGGGGGTCCGCCGCTCTCGGGACCGTTTTCGGGTCCTCCACGGCGCAGATCTCCTGGGCCTTCCAGCAGCGGGTGCGGAAGTGGCAGCCGCTCGGCGGGTCGGCCGGGCTGGGCACGTCGCCGACCAGCCGGATCATGTTGCGCTGGTCGCGGGCCTCCGGGTCGGGCACCGGCACAGCCGAGAGCAGAGCCTGGGTGTACGGGTGGGTGGCCCGCTCGTAGATCTCGTCCTCGGTGCCGATCTCGACGATCCGGCCGAGGTACATCACGGCCACCCGGTCGGCGATGTGCCGCACCACGGACAGGTCGTGGGCGATGAAGATGTACGACAGCCCCAGCTCGTTCTGCAACTGCTTCAGCAGGTTGATCACCTGGGCCTGGATGGAGACGTCCAGCGCCGACACCGGCTCGTCGCAGACGATCACCTCGGGTCGCAGCGCGAGCGCGCGGGCGATGCCGATGCGCTGGCGCTGACCGCCGGAGAACTGGTGCGGGTACCGGTTGATGTGCTCCGGGTTGAGCCCGACCACGTCGAGCAGTTCCTGGACCCGCTTCTGCTTGCTGCCCTTGGGCGCGGCATCCGGGTGGATCTCGAACGGTTCGCCGATGATGTCGCCGACGGTCATCCGCGGGTTCAGCGACGTGTACGGATCCTGCATGACCATCTGCATGTTGCGGCGCACCCGGCGCAGTTCACCCCCGGAGGCCTTGAACAGGTCCTTGCCCTCCAGGGTCGCGCCTCCGGAGGTGGGCGTCTCCAGGCGCATCAGCAGCCGGGCGAGGGTGGACTTGCCGCAGCCGGACTCGCCGACGACACCCAGCGTCTCGCCCCGACGCAGCTCGAAACTCACCCCGTCGACGGCCTTCACCGCGCCGACCTGCCGCTGGAACAGCACCCCCTGCGTGATCGGGAAGTGCTTCACCAGGTTGTCGACGGAGAGGATCGTCTCGCCGCGGACCTTGTTGGGGCTAGCGGGCGGCGCTGTCATCACGGACCTCCTGCGCGAAGTGGCAAGCGCTGGTCCGGCCGTCGCCGAGGACCAGGTCGTGCGGCACGACGTCCACGCAGACCTGCTGGACGTACGGGCACCGGGGGTGGAACGGGCAGCCGGACGGGATGCGCATCAGGTTCGGCGGCAACCCCTTGATCGTCGACAGTTCCTCGCCGCGGACGTCCAGGCGCGGGATCGACTCCAACAAACCCTTGGTGTACGGGTGGGCGGGCGCCTTGTAGAGCGAGCGGACGTCGGCGTGCTCGACGATCCGGCCGGCGTACATGACCGCGATCCGGTCCGCGACACCGGCGACCACGCCCAGGTCGTGGGTGATCAGGATCATCGCCATGTTGCGTTCCTGGCGCAGGTCGGCCAGCAGGTCCATGATCTGGGCCTGGACGGTCACGTCGAGCGCCGTGGTGGGCTCGTCGGCGATCAGCACCTTCGGGTCCAGCGCCAGCGCCATGGCGATCATGACGCGCTGCCGCATGCCGCCGGAGAACTGGTGCGGGTAGTCGCCGATCCGCTTGGCGGCACCGGGGATCTTGACCAGGTCCATCAGCTCGATGGCACGACGTCGGGCGTCGGACCGGGACAGGCCGGAGCGCTGACGCAGCGTCTCACCGATCTGCCAGCCGACCGGAAACACCGGGTTCAGGGCCGAGAGCGCGTCCTGGAAGATCATCGCGATCTCCTTGCCGCGTACCTGCCGGCGCTGTTCCTCGGAGCGGGTGAGCAGGTCCTGACCCTGGTAGAGGATCTGGCCGGAGCGGACGAACGCGGGCGGGGTGTCCAGGATGCCCATGATCGCCTGGGCGGTGACCGACTTGCCCGAGCCGGATTCGCCGAGCACGGCCAGTGTCTCGCCGGCGTCCAGGTGGTACGACACGCCGTTGATCACCCGGGCCACGCCCTCGTTGGTGCGGAACTCGACGTGCAGGTCCCGCAACTCCAGCAGGTGGCCGCCCTCGGGCGTGGCGGAGGCGGGCGTCGGTTGAACGGTCATGGCTGTGCCTGCCTTTCGCTCGCGACTGCGGGGCTCGCTTCGCTCACTCCTCGCGCTCGCATGAGTCACCGCAGCTTCGGGTCGAAGGCGTCACGGATCGCGTCGCCGAGCATGATGAACGCCAGCACGGTCAGCGCGAGGAACGCCGACGGGACGATCAGCGGCGTGGCCGCCTCGCGCATGTGGATGCGGCCGGTGTCGATGTCCTGACCCCACGAGATGGTGGGCGCCTTCAGGCCGATGCCGAGGAAGGAGAGCGTCGCCTCGGCCGCGATGAACGAGCCGAGCGCGATGGTCAGCACGACGATGACCGGGGCCAGCGAGTTCGGCAGGATGTGCCGCCACATGATCCGGCTGTTGCCGGCGCCGAGCATCCGGGCCGCCGCGACGTAGTCCTGCTCCTTTGCGGTGATCACCGAGGAGCGGACCACGCGGGCGGCGGTGGTCCAGCCGAGCAGGGCGAGCACGAAGACGACAGCGCCGATCCGTGCCCACTGGCTGTCACTGGAGACCCGCTTGAGCAGCACGATCGCGGCCAGCAGCAGCGGGATGCCGAGCACCACGTCGATCACCCGGGAGAGCACCGCGTCGACCCACCGGCCGAAGTAACCGGCCAGCATGCCGATCACCAGCGCGATGATCCCGGTGCCGAGAGCGGCGAGCGCGCCGACCAGCAGCGAGGCGCGGGTGCCGTAGACCGCACGGGAGTACGTGTCGCAGCCCTGGAAGTCGTACCCGAAGATGGCCCCACCGGACGGCCCGGCGTGCTGCCGGGAGAGCAGGCAGTCGTTCGGGTTGTTGGCGGTGAACACCCCGGGGAGCAGCGCCATCAGGGTGAAGATGACGACCAGCGTCAGCGAGATCCAGAAGATCGGGTTGCGGCGCAGGTCCCGCCAGGCGTCTCCGGCCAGGCTGCGGGGCTTGTTCGCGGCGCCGATCTGATTGGGTGTGCCCGGCTCGCCCGAGGGGCCACGCCGCGCGGCCTGGTTCTCGGTCGCCGCCACAGTTTCAAAATCACTCATGCCTGCACCTCGCTGCGCTCGGCGCCGGCATGAGAGCCCAAGCACGCTGCGCTGATGATTCGTTCGCTGCGCTCACTCATAGCGGATCCTCGGGTCGAGTACGGCGTACAGGACGTCCACCACCAGGTTCGAGACCAGGTAGACCACGACGAGCACGCTGACGATGCCCACCACGAGGGGGCCGTCCTCGGTGCGGATGCCGCGGAAGAGGTTGAAGCCGACGCCGGGGATGTTGAAGACGCCCTCGGTGATGATCGCGCCGCTCATCAGGTTGCCCAGCTCCACACCGAGGAAGGTGACCACCGGGATCAGTGAGTTGCGCAGCACGTGGACGATGACGATGCGGCGCTTGACCAGGCCCTTGGACCGGGCGGTCCGGACGTAGTCCGCGCGCAGGTTCTCCGCCACCGAGGCCCGGGTGAGCCGCAGCGCGGTGGCCAGCGACAGCGAGCCGAGCACGATGCCCGGCAGCAGGAGCGCGTAGAACGTCGGGTCCGAGCCGGCGGTGGGCGGGAACAGCTGCCACTTGACGCCCAGGAAATACTGCGCCAGCGGCGCCAGCACGATCGTCGGGATGCCCAGCACCAGCAGGGTCAGCACCAGCGTCGAGTTGTCGAAGATGCTGGCTCGGCGGATACCGGCGATCACGCCCGCGCTGACTCCGAAGATGATCGCCACGGCGAGGGCGATGAGCGCGAGCCGCACGGTGACCGGCCAGGCCTGCTGGAGGATGTCACCGATGCTCCGACCGGTGAGCGACTCGCCCAGGTTGCCCTGGAGCAGGTCCTTCACGTAGTCGAAGTAGCGGTAGAAGAAGCCGCCGACGCCCGTCTGATCCAGGTTGTACTTCTCGGTCAGGTAGGCCCGTTGGGCTGGCGTCACCGGCCGCTCACCGGCGAGCGCCTGGATCGGGTCGCCCTGTCCGGCGAATGTCAGCGCGTAGACGATCAGGGTGGTCCCGAAGAACGCCAGGACCATCTGCAGTAGGCGCCGCAAGATGTAGCGGAACATGCTTAGCAGTCTCTCCGGAAATGTGCGAAAGGGTCGCAGGACGGCATCTCTGGTCGTACCCGAAATATCCGAGACGTGCCGTCAGGCCCGGGGGAGCCGGCACCACCGATGCCGGGTCCGCTGCTGCGGCCCGGCTCCGGTGGCGCGATTTGGGCCACCCGAGCGTCGTCGCCCGGGTGGCCCGCACCGTGGTCAGCTCAGCTGGCCGCTTCGATCTTGACGAGGTTGACCCGCTGGAACAGGTCCATCTGCACGTTCTTGACCTTGGACGAGTGGCCGAACACGTTCTCGCCGAAGCGGAGCGGGATCACCGGCATGTCCTTGGCCAGGATGTCCTCCGCCTGCTGGTACTTGGCGATCGCCTCGTCCTGCGTCTTGGCGGCGGAACCCTCCTTGACCAGCTTGTCGAACTCCGGGTTGCTGTAGCCGTAGTAGTTCGACGAGCCGTTCGTGCTGTACAGCGGGCCGAGGTAGTCCTCCATGGTCGGGTAGTCCATGACCCAACCCATCCGGAACGCACCCACCGGCGTCTTCTTCTCGACCTTGGTCAGCAGGTCGGCGAACTTCGGCTCGGCCGAGCCGACGGCGTCGACACCCAGGTTGGCCTTGAGCTGGTTGACAGTGGCGTCGACCCAGTCCTTGTGGCCGCCGTCGCCGTTGTACGAGATGACGATCTTCGACGGACCACCCGCGGCCTGGTAGAGCTTCTTGGCCTCGGTCGGGTTGAACTCGCCGGCCGTGCCCGCGGTGTTCTCCCGGTAGCCCGGCAGGACCGGCGAGACGAAGGAGCGCGCCGACTGCTGAGAGCCCTTGAAGACCGACTTGGTGATCTCGTCACGGTCGATCGCCATCGAGATGGCCTTACGCACGTCCGGGTTGCTGTAGTCCTTGTCGAACGTCGGGAACGCGAGGAACTGGAACGACGACATCGGGCTGGTCTGGTACCGGTCGCCCAGGTCGCTCGGCGCGGTACTCAGGCTCTCGGTCGGGATCGTCGGCAGCACGTCCAGGTTGTCCGCCAGGACGTCCGCGTAGGCCGCGGTCAGCTGCTGGTAGATCCGGAACTCGACGTTCTTGACCTTGGGCTTCTCACCCGGGTACGCGTCATAGCGCTCGACCTCGATCTTGCTGTCGTGCTGCCAGGTGCCCTTCATCTTGAAGGGGCCCTGCCCGATCGGCGCCTGCTCGTAGGAGTCCTTGAGCACGCCCGGGGCCGAGAACGCGGCGTCCGGCATCGGGTAGAACGCGTTGTAGCCGAGCACCGTCTTGAAGTCGATGTACGGCTCGGAGAGCGTCACGGTGAAGGTGAGGTCGTCGACCTTCTTCAGACCGGACATCTCCTTGGCCTTCGGCGCCTTGCCCTGGAGGTCGTCGTAGCCAGCGATCTTCTCGAAGAAGTAGTTGCTGTCCTGACCGTTGGGGGCGTACGCGCCGTAGTTCCAGGCGTTGACGTAGTCCTCGGACGTGACCTTCTCACCGTTGTGGAAGGTGAAGCCGTCCTTGAGCTTGATCGTCCAGACCTTGTTGTCCGACGAGGTCACCGACTGGGCCGCGACCTCGTAAGGCTTGTTCTGGGCGTCGTAGTCGGCGAGCGGGCTGAACAGGCCGGCGATCACCTGCGAGCCGGACGTCTCGGTGGTGTTGGTGGGAACCAGGTGCTTCGGCTCGCCGATCTGGATGCTGACCGCCGAATTGCCGTTGCCGCTGGATCCACCGTCTCCGCCGCTGCCGCAGGCCGCGAGGCCCAGCGTCACCGCGAGCGGGAGGGCGGTCCAGGCGGCGAGTCTACGAACTCGCATTGAGCCTCCTCATCTCCTCACGCTGCGCAGTCAGGCCCGACGCTGGGTTACGCTGCGCAACAAGCGGCAACGGTAGGTCGGGGATGGGCCTTTGGCAACGACGCGGTTGCGGGTGGGTAACGGTCCGGGGGTGGCCCCCTTGTCGAAGGCGGGTCCGCCTGCTAGCGAAAACCGCCGTAAACCTCGCCAGCCTGCAAAAGTCTTGTCTTTCGTGGGGGCGGCAGTGCTGGTCTGAGGCGGGATGGGCCCCTCCGGATGGGCCATCCCATCTCCGTCGTGCTCGGCCCGCCTGTCTGGTTCGACGGTGACCGAATGAACAGAAAGTGACTGAGAGTGACGTGCAACACGTTACTTACGGTCATGTGTAACGGTGGTGGCCGAGGTGGCGACGAGCCGCGCGGGCGAGGTCCGTCGGAACTGCGGCCGGTGGCCGTGAGACGATCTGGACGTGACGGCGACGCTTCTGGACGGCAAGGCAACCGCGGCGGAGATCAAGGACGAGCTGCGAATCCGGGTGAAGGCACTCGCGGAACGCGGCATCACCCCCGGGCTGGGCACGGTGCTGGTCGGGGCGGACCCGGGCAGCCAGGCGTACGTCAACGGAAAACACCGCGACTGCGCCGAGGTGGGCATCGCCTCGATCCGCCGGGAGTTGCCGGCCGACGCCACCCAGCAGCAGGTCGACGACGTGCTGGCCGAGCTGAACGCCGACCCGGCGTGCCACGGCTACATCGTCCAGCTGCCCTTGCCGGCCCATCTCGACACCCAGCGGGTGCTGGAGCTGATCGACCCGGACAAGGACGCCGACGGCCTGCACCCGGTCAACCTGGGCCGGCTCGTCCTCGGCTACGACGGCCCGCTGCCCTGCACCCCGCGCGGCATCGTGGAGCTGCTCCGCCGGCACGACGTGGCGCTGCGCGGCGCGACCGTCGCCGTGGTCGGTCGGGGCAACACCGTCGGCCGACCGCTCGGCCTGCTGCTCACCCGCCGCTCCGAGAACGCCACCGTCACCCTCTGCCACACCGGCACCCTCGACCTCGCCTCGCACACCCGGGCCGCCGACATCGTCATCGTCGCGGCCGGCGTGCCGGGCCTGCTCACCGCCGACATGATCAACCCCGGCGCCGTCGTGGTGGACGTCGGCATCACGCGCGTGATCGGCGCGGACGGCAAGGGCCGCTACACCGGCGACGTCGACCCGGAGGTGGCCGAGACGGCCGGCGCCCTGGTCCCCATGCCCGGCGGTGTCGGGCCGATGACCCGGGCCATGCTGCTCACCAACGTCGTCGAGCGCGCCGAGCGCGGCTGAGCCCGCGCGCCGGTAGCGCCGAACCAGGACGGCGGTGACGTTCGCCCCATCCCGGCGATGGCCGCCGCCCCTGGCCTGATCGGTGCCAGGATGACTGATACGGTCCGGAAAACCGACTGGTATCAGGGAGTGGGACGACCATGGGTAAGAAGGTCACTGTCGTCGGGGCTGGCTTCTACGGCTCCACCACCGCACAGCGCCTGGCCGAGTACGACGTCTTCGACACCGTAGTGATCACCGACATCGTGGAGGGCAAGCCCGCGGGCCTCGCGCTCGACCTCAACCAGTCCCGGGCCATCGAGGGCTTCGAGACCAAGGTGGTCGGTGTCACCACCGGCCCCAACGGTGAGGGCTACGAGCAGATCGAGGGCTCCGACGTCGTCGTGATCACCGCCGGTCTGCCGCGTAAGCCCGGCATGAGCCGGATGGACCTGCTGGAGACCAACGCCAAGATCGTCCGCCAGGTCGCCGAGAACGTCGCCAAGTACGCCCCGAACGCCGTCGTCATCGTGGTCTCCAACCCGCTGGACGAGATGACCGCGCTGGCGCAGCTCGCCACCCAGTTCCCGAAGAACCGGGTGCTCGGCCAGGCCGGCATGCTCGACACCGCCCGGTTCAGCAACTTCGTCGCCGAGGCGCTGAACGTGCCGGTGGCGTCGGTACGCACGCTGACCCTGGGCTCGCACGGCGACACCATGGTCCCGGTGCCCTCGAAGAGCACCGTCAACGGCAAGCCGCTGCGTGACGCGATGCCGGCCGAGCAGATCGAGGAGCTGGTCGTCAAGACCCGCAACGGTGGCGCCGAGGTGGTCGCGCTGCTCAAGACTGGTTCGGCCTACTACGCCCCGTCCGCCGCCGCGGCTCGGATGGCGAAGGCCGTCGCCGAGGACTCGGGCGAGGTCATGCCGGTCTGCGCCTGGGTCGACGGCGAGTACGGCATCTCCGGTGTCTACCTGGGTGTCGAGGCCGAGATCGGCGCCGAGGGCGTCAAGCGGGTCGTCGAGACCGACCTGGACGCCGACGAGCGCGCCAGCCTCCTGGAGGCGGCCGAAGCCGTCCGCGCCAAGCAGGGCGACATCTCCAGCATGTAGTTCCCCGAACCAGAACCACCCGAAGGGCCCGCCGGCAAACCGGCGGGCCCTTCCCCGTCCCACCCCCTATCCGCCGTTGATCATGAGGTTGGCTGCAGTGATGGAGATCGAAAACCCCGTCAACCTCATGATCAACCAACTCGGAAGGTGGGTTAGGGGTGGGGAGGCGGGGTGAAGGGGGTGGCCAGGTGGGGGGTGGCCAGGACGGTGGGGGAGTGGGTGCGCAGGGCGGCCCGCCGGGAGGTGCGGGCCAGGTCCGGGTCCACCTCATGGGCGTACGCCAGGTCGGGGTCGACGAGTTGCACGGCGTGCACCAGCAGGTCGCCGGTGACCAGCATCCGTTCGTCGGCCGAGGTCAGGAGCACCGACTGGTGGCCCGGGGTGTGGCCGGGGGTGGGCAGCAGGCGTACCGCCGGGGTGAGAGTGGTCTCGCCGTCGACCACCCGGAGCTGGCCGGCGGCGCGCAGCGGTGCGATCAGGCCGGCCGGCAGTCCGGGGTTGAGCGTCTCCGCCGCGTCCAGCTCGGCGCGCTGCACCAGATAGTTGGCGTTCGGGAAGTACGGCCGGCCCGGCGTGCCGGTGACGGCCCAACCGATGTGGTCGCTGTGCAGGTGGGTCAGCACGACAGTGTCGACGTCGGCCGGGTCGATGCCCGCCGCGGCCAGCTCGGCGGGCATCCGGCCGGGCACGGGCGCCCAGCTCGCGGCCGGCGCGTCGACGGGCCCGATCCCGGCGTCGACCAGGGTGACCGGCCCGTCGCCGGAGCGGATCGCAAAACTGCGGAACGGCAGCCACCACTGCCCGTCGCCGGTCACCGAGCCCGGGTCGCGCCGGTCGGCCTCCGCCCAGTGCGCCGCCGTGGCCTGCGGGAACGCCTCCGCGCGGGGCTGGAAGAAGGCACCCTCACCGTCGGTGAGTGCGGTGACCGTGATAGACCCAAGGGTGCGGTTCAGTGGCATCGGGCGATGATTCCAGGGCATTCCTGTTCCGCGCAGCCCGGTTTCCGCCGGTCGGTCGAGGCCGGCTGGGGGTTGCCGGCCCAATTGCAGTACGCTCGTACTGCTTGAGCACGTGTCCCCCGAGAGGAGCGCCGGTCGATGGCGAAGATCAAGGTAAACAACCCGGTCGTTGAACTCGACGGCGACGAGATGACCCGGATCATCTGGAAGCAGATCCGGGAGCAGCTGATCCTGCCCTACCTCGACGTCGACCTGCACTACTACGACCTGTCGATCCAGCACCGCGACGAGACCGACGACCAGGTGACGATCGACGCCGCCAACGCCATCAAGGAGCACGGCGTCGGCGTCAAGTGCGCGACCATCACCCCGGACGAGGCCCGGGTCGAGGAGTTCGGCCTGAAGAAGATGTGGCGGTCGCCCAACGGCACGATCCGCAACATCCTCGGCGGCGTCGTCTTCCGTGAGCCGATCATCATGTCCAACGTGCCGCGGCTCGTCCCCGGCTGGACCAAGCCGATCATCATCGGCCGGCACGCGCACGGTGACCAGTACAAGGCCACCGACTTCGTCGTCCCCGGCCCGGGCACGGTGACCATCACCTACACCCCCGCCGACGGTGGCGCGCCGATGGAGATGGAGGTCGCCAACTTCCCCGGCGGCGGCATCGCCATGGGCATGTACAACTACGACGAGTCGATCCGGGACTTCGCCCGGGCGTCGTTCCGCTACGGGCTGGACCGCAACTACCCGGTCTACCTGTCCACCAAGAACACCATCCTCAAGGCGTACGACGGTCGGTTCAAGGACCTCTTCGCCGAGGTGTTCGAGGCCGAGTTCAAGGCCGAGTTCGACGCCGCCGGCATCACCTACGAGCACCGGCTGATCGACGACATGGTCGCCGCCGCGCTCAAGTGGGAGGGCGGCTACGTCTGGGCCTGCAAGAACTACGACGGTGACGTGCAGTCCGACACCGTCGCGCAGGGCTTCGGCTCGCTGGGTCTGATGACCTCCGTCCTGCTCTCCCCCGACGGTCGTACCGTCGAGGCCGAGGCCGCCCACGGCACTGTCACCCGGCACTACCGGCAGTACCAGAAGGGTGAGAAGACGTCGACCAACCCGATCGCGTCGATCTACGCCTGGACCCGGGGCCTGGCCCACCGGGGCAAGCTGGACGGCACCCCGGCGGTCACCGAGTTCGCCAACACCCTGGAGCAGGTCATCGTCGACACCGTCGAAGGCGGCCAGATGACCAAGGACCTCTCGCTGCTCATCTCGCGGGACGCCCCGTGGCTGACCACCGACGAGTTCATGAACGCGCTCGACGAGAACCTGGCCCGCAAGATCGCCGCCTGATCCAGGCGTACCGCATCATCGGAGCCCGCCGGCGTCTCAGCCGGCGGGCTTCGGCGTGTCCGGGGCTGACGCGCCGATTGTCGTCACCGCCGTCGGCGCGCCTCGTTGACCAGGATGGACGAGATGCCAGTCGCGTCCAGGAAGGTTGACCTCGGTCGACCCGCGGCACCCGTGCGCCGATCAGCCAGCCTTCCCGGCTGTGCCGTGCACAGCCAGCCGTCCCTTCCCTGCGGGGGGCCCTGTCCCGGGCCCCCCGCGCCCTGTTTCGCAGCGCTCAGCGCGGGGGTTTCGCAGCGCTCACCGCAGGGCGGGAAAGCAGCGCGGCTCAGGCGGCGCGCAGCAACTCGGCGGCGCGTTCCGGGGAGATGTCGTTGATGAAGACACCCATCCCGGACTCGGAGCCCGCCAGATACTTCAGCTTGTCCTTGGCGCGCCGGATGCTGAACAGCTGAAGGTGCAGGTGGCCGAGCTCCCGGTCGATGCGCACCGGCGCCTGGTGCCAGGCCGAGATGTACGGCATCGGCATGTCGAACAGGCCGTCGAAGCGGCGCAGCAGATCCAGGTAGAGCGGCCCGAAGGCGTCCCGCTCGCTGTCGCTGAGCGCCGGGATGTCCGGCACCACCCGGCGCGGCGCGACGTGCACCTCGAACGGCCAACGGGCCGCCGCCGGGACGAACGCCGTCCAGTGTTCGTTCTCGGTGACCACCCGGTCGCCGGTGGCGCGCTCGGCGGCCAGCACGTCCGCGTACAGGTTGCCCCCGCCGGTCCGCTCGGCGTGCCGGCGGGCCGCGGCCAGCAGCGCGCGGGTGCGCGGCGTCACGAAGGGGTACGCGTAGATCTGCCCGTGCGGGTGGTGCAGCGTGACGCCGATTTCGACGCCCCGGTTCTCGAAGCAGAAGACCTGCTCCACGCCGGGCAGGTCACCGAGCACCTCGGTGCGGTCGGCGAGCGCGTCCAGCACCGTGCGGACCCGGCGCGGGGGCAGGCTGGCGAAGGACGCGTTGTGGTCCGAGGTGAAGCAGACCACCTCGCACCGCCCGAGGCCCGGCCGGACCGACGTGAACGGGGTGATCTCCCCGGGCTCGTCGGCGAACCGGCCGCTCAGCGACGGGAACCGGTTCTCGAAGACCACCACGTCGTAGTCGGGCGCGGGGATCTCGGTCAGTCGGTCGCCCACCGACGGGTCGAGCGGGCACTCGTTCGCCGGCGGGAGGAAGATGCGGGTCTGCCGGTGCACGGCGACCGCCACCCACTCGTCGGTCAGCGGGTCGTAGCGCAGTTGGGACGCGGGAGGCGGCGGCGGCAGGTCGCGGCGGTCCGGCTGGTCGCGGACGGCGTCGTCGCGCTCGTCGAAGTAGATCAGCTCCCGGCCGTCGGCCAGGTCGATCGCGGTGCGCTTCACGGCGCCGTCCCCTCACTCGTCGGCGTGCGCGTCGCGCGGCCCGCCCCTGTTGCCTTCACCATGATCAATTCGCCCACGTGTTCGTCGAGTACCCGTCGAGCGGGCGGAGGCAACCGGTCGTCGCTGACCAGTACGTGTGCGGCGGCCAGCTCGACGATCGAGGAGATGCCCACCGTGCCCCACTTGGTGTGGTCGGCGAGCACCACCAACCGGTCCGCCGCGGCCACGAGCGCCCGGTCGGTCTCCGCCTCCATGAGGTTCGGGGTGGTGAAGCCGGCCCGCTCGGTGATGCCGTGCACGCCCAGGAAGAGCAGATCCAGGTGCAGCGACCGGACCGCACCGACCGCGAGTGGACCGACCAACGCGTCCGACGGTGTGCGTACGCCCCCGGTGAGCACCACCGTCTGGTCCGGTCGACCTCCGGCGTGCAGGATCTCGGCCACCGGCAGCGAGTTGGTCACCACTGTCAGGCCGGGCACGTCCACCAACCTCCGGGCCAGCTCGGCGGTGGTGGTGCCGGCGGAGAGGGCGACCGCCGCGCCCGGCCGGACGAGCTGGGCGGCCCGGTCCGCGATGGCGGCCTTCTCGGGCAGTTGGCGGACCGACTTGGCGTGGAAGCCCGGCTCGTCGGTCGACCCCGGCCCGGCTGTGGTGGCGCCGCCGTGCACCTTGGCCAGCAGGCCGCGCTCGTGCAGCGCCTCCAGGTCACGGCGGATGGTCATGTCGGAGACACCGAACTCGGTGGCCAGCTCGCTCACCCGGACGCCGCCGGTCGACCGGACCCGCTCCAGGATGGCCACCTGCCGCTGCTGAGCGAGCATTGCCGTGCCTCCCGGGGGTCCCCGTACTCTCACGCGGTCAAACGTGTTCCAACAAAGATGAACACTAGCGCGTAGCGGGCAGCTGTGGAAGGAACGGGGGCACGGCGACGCCTCAGGCGGAGGCGATCTTCAGCTCCACCCAGCCGGTCTCGGTCAGGTGGTGCAGCACCGCCTGCACCGCGTCCGGGACGCTCAGGTCGGTGGTGTCGAGCACCAGGTCGGCGTCGGTCGGCTCCTCGTACGGGTCGTCGATGCCGGTCATCCCGGTGAGCAGGCCCGCCCGTGCCCGCGCGTACAGGCCCTTGCGGTCCCGCCGCTCGCACACCTCCAGCGGGGTGGCGACGTGCACCAGCACGAAACCCGCACCGGCGGCCAGGGCCATCTCACGGGCAGTGGCGCGGGCGGCCGCGTACGGGGCGATCGGGCAGCAGATGCCCACCCCGTGGTGCCGGGCGACCTCGGCGGCCACCCAGCCGATCCGTCGGACGTTGAGATCCCGGTCGGCCTTGCTGAAGCCCAGCCCGGCGGAGAGTTCCCGCCGCACCACGTCCCCGTCGAGCAGTGTCACCGTCCGGTCACCGCTCTCGCGCAACGCGTCCGCCAACCCTCGGGCGATCGTCGACTTGCCGGAACCGGAGAGGCCGGTCATGAAGACCACCAGCCCCCGGTGCCGGCGCGGCGGCCGGGCCCGGGCCAGCTCCCTCGCCACGGCTGGCGGGGTGTGCCACTCCGGCAACGGGAAACCCCGGTCGAGCAGGTCGTCGATCTCCTGCTGGGTCAACGCGAGCCGGCGGTTGCGCGGTGGGATGTCCTCCCGCCAGCGCCACTGCCCGTCCCGGTTGTCGTACGCCAGCTCGCGCGGCACCAGCACCCGCAGCCCGGCACCGGAGAGCATCTCGCCGGTGGAGAGCAGGTGGGTGACCCCGTACGAGGCGGAGACCCGGGCGCGCAGCAGCGCGTCGCTGATCTCCTCCTGTCGGTGCGACAACGGCACCGCGACCAGGGTGGCGGGCGGCATCCGGTCGCGGGCGGCGAAGACGGCGCGTACCAGCGCCTCCGGCGGGAGCCCGCCGACGCCACCCTCACCGACCGGGATCATCACGAGCAGGTGCGCGGCCAGGGTGCGGGCGGCATGGGCGATCTGGGCGAGCTGCGGACGATGCAGCGGCCGATCGGCGATGACGCCGAGCACCCGGCCCGGGGGCAGCAGCGCGCGGACCTCTTCCGGGCTGCGGCGCAGCCGTTGGAACGGGCCGTGACCACCGTCGCCCAGTCGCCGGACCTGGCCGCCGACCCCCGCCACGCCCTCGCGGACCGGCCAGACGTCCGCCACGTCCAGGGCAGCCGTCGGGGCGCCCTCGCCGTCGGTGAGCACCAGCGCCCGACGGGCCGGGTCGCGCGGATCGAAACTCTGCGCCAGGGCGGCCGGCACCTGGAGGGTCACCGCGACCTGCCACGGCGAGCCGTCGGCCAGCTGGCCGCGTCGGCTCACCGAGACCAGGTCAGCGCGGGTCATGAAGCCGTTCAGAGGGGCGTACGCGCCGGTCAGCAGCAGCTCCAGATCCGCGAGCTCACCCGGACGCGGCGTGTACGCCGGTGCGTCCCGCAGCACCTCGTCGGGCAGCACCCAGCCGTTGCTCATCCACACCCCCCACTCGCTGACCGGCACACAGTTTCGCAGCCGACCGCCGATCGGTCGAGGGCGCCACTCCACGACCTCGACGGGCGGGAGCACCGCCGGATCCACCCGCCCTCACTGACGACTGCCCGATTACTGTCCGTTGAACGGAACGTGAATCGTCCCACCCCCGATGGGCTTTTTTCGAGGCGGGGTGGCGCCGGGCGCCGGACTGCGGAAAAACCTCCCCAGCAGCAGGGCAGGGGACCTTAGGGGTCCGCTACGCCAAGGATCAGGGAAGCGCCGGGGGCGCGCCGGTGTCTCAGGCAGGCCCGCACTCCCTACGCTGGGCACCGTGACACTGATCGCGACCCAGTCGCTCACCAAGACGTACGGAGGTCGGGTCACCGCGCTCGCCGACCTCACCGTCGCCGTCGAGCCCGGGATCATCGGCCTGGTGGGCGCGAACGGCGCCGGTAAATCCACCTTGATCAAGATTCTGCTCGGCCTGATCGCACCAACCAGCGGTCAGGTCTCGGTGCTCGGCATCGACCCGACCGCAGACCCGGCGGCTGTCCGCAACCGGGTCGGCTACATGCCGGAGCACGACTGCCTCCCACCGGACCTGTCCGCCGCCGAACTGGTCACCCATCTTGGCCGGATGAGCGGCCTGCCCCGCACCGCGGCTCGCGAGCGGGCCTCGGAGGCGCTGCGGCACGTGGGGCTCTATGAGGAGCGCTACCGCCCGGTCGGTGGCTACTCGACCGGCATGAAGCAGCGGGTCAAGCTGGCCCAGGCGCTGGTGCACGACCCCGACCTGCTGCTGCTCGACGAGCCGACCAACGGCCTGGACCCGGCCGGCCGCGACGCCATGCTGGCCCTGGTGCACCGGATCGGCACCGAGTTCGGCATCTCCGTGCTGGTCTGCTCGCACCTGCTCGGGGAGGTGGAGCGGATCTGCGACACGTTGATCGCCATCGACGGCGGCAAACTGCTGCGCGCCGACCACATCTCCGCGATGACCTCGGCCACCGACGTGCTCGCCGTCGAGGTGAGCGAGGGCACCGAGGAGCTCGCCGCCCGGCTCGCCGAGCTCAAACTGCCGGTGGCGCGGGACGGGCGACTGCTCCTCGTGCCACTCGCCGACGACGGCACCTACGACCTGATCCTCGGCGCGGTCGCCGAACTGGACCTGCCACTGCACCGACTGGACCAGCGCCGGCACCGGGTGGCCGAACTCTTCGCCACGAGGGAGCTCTCCCATGCCTGAGCCGACCGCAGCCGCCGTGCGCCCCGCGCCGGCAGGCGTCATCCACGACATCGGCTACCAGCGCTACGAGGGCCCGAGGCTGGGCCGCCGGCAGGTCTTCGGCGCCCTCTACCTGCACGGGCTGCGCACCGCGTTCGGGTTCGGGCGCAGCGCCAAGGCCAAGATCTTCCCGTGGCTGGTGGTCGGCATCGTCTCCCTGGTCGCGGTGGCCCTGGCCGCGGTACGCAGCCAGATCGGCGAGCCGGTCGCCACGTACGCCCAGTTCGCCGACGCGATGAGCTGGCTTGTCATCTTCTTCGTCGCGGTCGTCGCTCCGGAGTTGGTCTCTCGGGACCTGCGCAGCGGTGTGCTGCCGCTGTACTTCTCCCGGCCGCTGCCGCGCAGCGACTACG
The DNA here is from genome assembly GCF_018070425.1 of Micromonospora sp. C81. Taxonomy (NCBI): domain Bacteria; kingdom Bacillati; phylum Actinomycetota; class Actinomycetes; order Micromonosporales; family Micromonosporaceae; genus Micromonospora; species Micromonospora sp. C81. The sequence goes on along the minus strand of NZ_JAGPXS010000025.1, from coordinate 30,803 downwards.
CGCTGGCGAAGCTGCTGGCGCTGGTCACCGCCCTCTGGCTGCTGCTCGGCGGGCCACAGCTGCTGATGTTCCTGGGTGCCGCCTTCACCACCAAGCAGGGCATGCGCGGGGTGTGGAACGAGCTGCTCGACCTGCTGCCCGGGCTGCTCTACGCCGGGCTGTGGGCGGTGGTCTTCGCCTCGGTCGGGCTGCTGGTCGCCTCGCTGACCGGCAAGCGCGCCTTCGCCGCTGGTGGGGTGGTGGCGGTCTTCCTGATGACCACCCCGATCGTCGGGGTGCTGAGCATCCTGCCGTCGCGCGCCGCCAACGAGCTGGCTGGGCTGGCCTCGCCCTCCACGCTGGTGCAGGGGGTGGGCATCTGGTCGCTGGGTGACCTGCTGGTCGAGGGCGATCCGGGCGAGATGATGATCGGCGGGTTTGGCCCGGTCTACGCCCTGGCCGCGGTGCTGTTGGTCGCCGGCGCGACCGCCCTCCTGCTGGCTCGCTACCGGAAGGTCGCCTCCTGATGAGCACGCTGAGCCTGACCGGGGTGTCCCGGTGGTACGGCAACGTGGTCGCGGTCAACGACATCAGCATGGCCCTGGGGCCGGGCGTGACCGGGCTGCTCGGCCCGAACGGCGCCGGCAAGACCACCCTGCTGCACATGATGGCCGGTTTCCTGTCCCCGTCACGCGGCACGGTCACGCTCGACGACGAGCCGACCTGGCGCAACCCCGACGTCTACCGGCGGCTGGGGCTGGTCAGCGAGCGGGAGGCGGTGCAGGGCTTCCTCACCGCGTACGAGTTCGTGCATGCCAGCGCGAAGCTGCACCGGCTGCCCGACCCGGCGGCGGCGGCCCGGCGGGCGATCGACCTGGTGGAGCTGGAGTCGGCGCAGGACCGCCGGATCGGCACGTACTCCAAGGGCATGCGACAGCGGGCCCGGGTGGCCGCCGCGATGGTGCACGACCCGCAGGTGCTGTTGCTCGACGAGCCGTTCAACGGGATGGACCCGCGCCAGCGGCTGCACATGATGGAGCTGCTGCACAGCCTGGGCGACGCCGGCCGGACGATCCTGTTCAGCTCGCACATCCTGGAGGAGGTCGAGCAGGTCTCCGGGACGGTGCAGGTGATGGTGGCCGGGCGGTTGGCGGCCTCCGGCGACTTCCGGACCATCCGTCGGTTGATGACCAATCGCCCGCACGTGTTCGCGGTGCGGTCGACGAACGACAGGGCGCTGGCCGTCGCGCTGATCGCCGAGCCGTCGGTGAGCGGAGTCGAGCTGGACCCGACGGGCCTGACCGTGCGCGCCGGTGACTATGGCGCCTTCACCCGGGCGCTACCCCGGATCGCGCTCAAGCAAGGCATCCGGGTGCGCCAGCTGGTGCCGTCCGACGAGTCTCTGGAGAGCGTCTTCTCCTACCTCGTGGAGGCCTGACCAGTGAGTGCGAGGAGTGCACGAGCGCAGCGAGTGAGCCCCGCAGTCACGAACGAAAGAAGCTGACATGTCGACCATTACCTGGATCACCGCACGCGGGCTGTTCGGCCGGCGTCGGTTCCTGCTGCTGCTCCCGTTGCCGTTGGTGCTGCTCGGGCTGGCAGTGCTCTGCCGGTCGCTGGGGGTGGACCCGGGCGAGTGGGGGCCTCCGGTGCTGGTCGGCCTCGGGCTGGCCGTGGTGCTGCCGGTGGTCGCGCTGATCATCGGCACCGGCGTGCTGGGCGCCGAGATCGACGACGGCACTGTGGTGCACATCCTGACCAAGCCGCTGCCGCGCTGGCAGATCGTGCTGCCGAAGCTCGCGGTGGCCGCCGGGGTCACCGCGGCCACCGTGGTGGTGCCGCTCTACGTCGCGGGCGTGCTGGCCGCTTCGGTACGCCTCGGACTGGCACTGGCGGTCGCTGCGGCGCTCGGCGCGCTGGCGTACTCGGCGTTGTTCCTCGCGCTCAGCCTGGTCACCAGGCGGCCGGTGCTGCTCGGCCTGGTCTACGTGCTGATCTGGGAGGGGCTGCTGGGCAACTTCGTCAGCGGCACCAAGGTGCTGTCCATCCAGCAGTACGTGATCGCCCTCGCCGACCGGCTCGCCCCCACCGGGCTGCTGGAGACCACCGTGTCGGTGCCGGTGGCGTCGGTGATGACCGCTCTGGTCAGCGTCGGTTTCACAGTGCTGGCCATCGACCGTCTGCGCTCGTTCAGCGTGGCCGGCGAGACGAGCTGACACCGGTGCGAAGCGCTGTTCCGGCCAGCCCCCGCCTGGCGGTAGGGCTGGCCGGATGGACCGGTCAGGCCACCTCAGGCCAGGCTGATGGGCGTGAGCGTCGAAGCGGAGCAGACGTCGTTGGCTGAGCCGTACTCCCGGAGCAGCCGGCCATGGCTGACCAGTCTGGCCGTCGCCGGGCTGGCCTGCGCCACGGTCGCCACGGCCGCTCAGGGCACCGGCCAGTTCCACTGGTGGGCCGTGTTCATCCTGATCCCGGCCGCCCTGATCGCGGCCAGCGGCGGGCCGTTGCTGGCCCGGGGTGGTGGCCGGGCGTTCGCCGGTTACATGCTCGCCTGCATCGGCACCCTGGTGTTCGCGGTGGGCGCGCTGCTGATGTTCGGCGTGATGGGGCGGGGTTGGCCGCTGCTGGTGGTGTTGCCCTGTCTTGCGGTCGCCGGCACCTACTACTGGCGGGCGGCCCACCCGCTGGCCCGTGGCCTGCACCGGGCGGTGGCCCTGCTCGCGCTGACCGGCGCCCTGCTCGGTCTGACGCTGCAACTGATCCGGGTGGACCTGATCGACCTGGAGACCGGCTGGTGGGGTGCGTTCCTGATGCTGGCCGGGGCCATCGTGCTGGGCAACGCGGGCGAGCTGACCCGGCACCGGATGCCGTACCGCCTCCAGGCGATCACCCTGCTGGTGGGGCCCGCGGTGGTCGCGTTCCTGCTCGGGCTGCGCTTCCTGCGCGGTTGGTGACACCGGTCCGCCGCCGCCCCGGGGGGTGGGCGGCGGCGGACACGGGTCAGAAGGCGCAGGCGATCACGAGCTCCGGGGTGCGGTCGGGGAGCAGGTCGAGCTTGCCGATCCGGCCGGCTGCCCGCAGGTCGTCGGCGACCAGGGTGAGCTGTTCCAGGAGCGCCGCCGGGCCGAGCGCCTCGGCCAGCGGCACCTCCGCCCTCATCGACAGCTTCCGCTCCGACTTGGCCCGCCGCACCTGGCTCAACGCGTCGCCGGCGAGGCGCAGCAGCGCCGGGTCACCCGACCCCTCGATCGTCCGGGCCACCTCGTAGGTGGTGGGCCACGGCGCACGGTGCACCGAGCCGTACCGCCACCACGACCAGACCTCCTCGGTCACGTACGGCAGGAACGGGGCGAACAGTCGCAGCTGCACCGACAGCGCCGAGGCCAGCGCCGCCCGCGCCGAGTCGGCCCCCGCACCGGTGCCATAGGCGCGTTCCTTGACCAGCTCGATGTAGTCGTCGCAGAACCGCCAGAAGAACGCCTCGGTGGCCTGCAACGCCGCCGTGTGGTCGTACGAGTCGAAGGCGGTGCTGGCGGCGGTGACCACGGTGGCCAGCTCGGCGAGCATGGCCCGGTCCAGTGCAGTGGTCGCCGGTGCGCGTAGCGCGTCCGCCGCACCCAGCCCGAGCGCGAACTTGGACGCGTTGAGCAGCTTGGTTGCCAGCCGCCGGCCGATCTTGATCTGTGCCGGGTCGTAGGCCAGGTCCATGCCGGGCTTGCCGCTGGCCGCCCAGTAGCGCACCGCGTCCGAGCCGTGCTGCTCCAACAGCGCCAGCGGGGTGACCACGTTGCCCTTGGACTTGGCCATCTTCTTGTGGTCCGGGTCGAGGATCCAGCCGGAGAGCACGGTGTCCCGCCAGGGCAGCACCCCGTGCTCGAAGTGCGAGCGAACCACTGTGTCGAAGAGCCAGGTCCGGATGATCTCCTGCCCCTGGGGGCGGAGGTCCATCGGGAAGACCGTGGCGAACAGGTCCGGGTCGGTCTCCCAGCCGCCGACGATCTGCGGGGTCAACGACGAGGTGGCCCAGGTGTCCAACACGTCCGGGTCGCCGATGAAGCCACCCGGACGGCCGCGCTGCGACTCGTCGTAGCCGGGCGCCGGATCGCTGGATGGATCGACTGGCAGCGCGGACTCGTCCGGCGTGAGAGGGTGGGACCAGTCCGGCTCGCCAGTGTCGTCGAGCCGGTACCAGACCGGCACCGGCACCCCGAAGAAGCGCTGGCGACTGACCAGCCAGTCCCCGGTCAGGCCACCCACCCAGTTGTCGTAGCGGTGCTTCATGTGCCCCGGCACCCAGTGCAGCTCCTCGCCCCGGGCCAGCAGCGTCGCCCGCAGCTCGGCATCCCGGCCGCCGTTGCGCAGATACCACTGTCGAGTCGAGACGATCTCCAGTGGCCGGTCGCCGCGTTCGTAGAACTTGACCGGGTGGGTGATCGGGCGCGGCTCACCGATCAGGTCACCCACGTCGGCCAGCATCCCGACGATCTCCCGGCGGGCGCCGTTGACGGTCTGCCCGGCCAGCGCCGCGTACGGCTGGGCCGGCACCCCGGCCGGCGGGTCGGGCAGCAGCCGGCCGTCCCGGCCGATCACCACCCGGGTGTCCAGTCGCAGCTCACGCCACCAGGTCACGTCGGTCAGGTCACCGAACGTGCAGACCATCGCGACGCCGGTGCCCTTGGCGGGGTCGGCGAGTGGGTGGGCATACACCGGCACCTCGACGGCGAACAACGGGCTGCGCACCGTGCCGCCCACCAGGTCGGCGTACCGCTCGTCGTCGGGGTGACAGACCAGCGCCACACAGGCCGGCAGCAGCTCGGGTCGGGTGGTGTCGATGAGCACCTCCCGCCCGTCGGGCGTGGCGAACCGCAGCCGGTGGTACGCGCCGGGGCGCTCCCGGTCCTCCAACTCCGCCTGGGCGACCGCGGTGGCGAAGCCGACGTCCCAGAGCGTCGGTGCCTCCGACTGGTACGCCTCGCCCCGCAGCAGGTTGCGCACGAAGGCACGCTGACTGGTGGCCCGGGCGACCCGGCCGATCGTCGTGTAGGTCAACGACCAGTCCACCGAGAGCCCGAGCCGCCGCCACAACGCCTCGAACACCTGCTCGTCGGTGACCGTCAGTCGTTCGCACAGCTCGATGAAGTTGCGTCGGGAGATCGGGGTGGGGTCACGGCGGGCCGCGTCGTCGACCGGGGCCGCCGGTGGCCGCCACACCGGGTCGTACGCCAGCGCCGGATCGCAGCGCACCCCGTACACGTTCTGCACGCGCCGCTCGGTGGGCAGGCCGTTGTCGTCCCAGCCCATCGGGTAGAAGACTGCCTTGCCGCGCATCCGCTGGTAGCGCGCGACGGTGTCGGTGTGCGTGTACGAGAAGACGTGCCCCATGTGCAACTCGCCCGATACGGTCGGCGGTGGGGTGTCGATGGCGTACACGTCCTTGCGCTCCTTCTTCGAGCGGTCGAACGCGTACGTGCCCTCCTCCTGCCAGCGGCGTGCCCAGCTCTCCTCGAGCCCGTCCAGGGTCGGACGCTCGGGAACGCCGGCGCGGGCCGTCCTCGCCGTTTCGGTCATCATGCGATCGTAGGCACCTCCCGGGTGCCCGGCCACGTAGTTGCCGCCGAACACACCGGCGGGCAGACGGGTGGGCGTCGACCGGGGACAGGCAGTCAGATCAGCGAGTCGCGCCACTGCCGGTGCAGGGCCGCGTACCGGCCGTCGGCCTCGGCCAGCACGGCGGGCGGGCCGTCCTCGACGACCTTGCCGTCGTCGAGGACCAGCACCCGGTCGGCGGTTTCCACAGTGGAGAGCCGGTGCGCGATCACCAGGGCGGTGCGGTCGCGCAGGATGGTGCCGAGGGCCCGCTGCACCAGCCGCTCGGTCGGCACGTCCAGCGACGACGTGGCCTCGTCCAGGATCAGCACTGCCGGGTCGGCCAGGAAGGCCCGGGCGAACGCGACGAGCTGCCGTTGCCCGGCGGAGAGTCGGCCGCCGCGCCGGTGCACCTGGGTGGCGTACCCCTCGGGCAGCGCCGAGATGAAGCTGTGCGCGCCGATCGCCCGCGCCGCGGCCTGGACCTCGGCGTCGTCCGCGCCCGGGCGACCGAACCGGATGTTCTCCGCGACGGTCCCACTGAACAGGTGGTTCTCCTGCGTCACCAGCACCACCGCCCGGCGCAGGTCAGCGTCGCGCACGTCGCGCAGGTCGACCCCGTCCAGCCGTACCGTGCCGGTGTCCGGGTCGTGGAACCGGGCGACCAGCTTGGCGATGGTCGACTTGCCGGCGCCGGTCGGCCCGATCAGCGCCACGGTCTGCCCGGCGGGCACGGTCAGCTCCAGCTCGGCGAGGATCGGGGTGTCCGGGCGGTAGCCGAAGGACACCGCCCGGAAGGTCAGCTCGCCGCGGCCGGGGCCGGTCGGCAGCGGGGTGGGTCGGGCCGGCTCGGCGACGGCCGGTCGTTCGTCGAGCACCCCGGCCAGCTTCTCCAGAGCCGCGGTGGCCGACTGGAGCGAGTTGTAGAACTGGCTCAGCTCCTGCATCGGCTCGAAGAAGCGGCGCAGGTAGAGCAGGAACGCGGCGAGCACTCCAACCTCGGTCTGCCCGCCGAGCACCCGCCAACCGCCGTAGCAGAGCACCACCGCCACTGTGACGTTGCCGATCAGCTTGATCGCGGGCGAGTACGTGGCGATCAGCCGGAACGCGTGCAGGCTGGTGCGGCGGTAGTCGTCGCCGAGCGCCACGAAGATGCGTTGGTTGCGCGGCTCCCGGCGGAACGCCTGCACCGCCCGGATGCCCCGCATCGACTCGACGAAATGCACGATGACCAGCGCTACAGCGTCCCGGGTCCGCCGGTACGCGCTGGCCGAGGACCGGGCGAACCAGCGGGAGAGCCAGAACAGGAACGGGAAGGCGAGCAGCGTCACGGCGGCCAGCGGCAGGTCCAGCCAGAGCAGGATGGCGGCCACCGACAGGATGGACAGCCCGGCCAGCACCAGGCTGTCGATCCCGCCGTCGACCAGCTCGGCGATCGAGTCCAGGTCACTGGTGAGCCGGGAGACCATCCGGCCGGAGGTGTAGCGCTCGTGGAAGCCCACCGACAGCCGCAGGAAGTGCCCGAACACCTTCTGCCGCAGGTCCAGCAGGACGGCCTGGCCGATGCGCGCGGAGAGGGTGAGGAATCCGCGACGGGCCGCGTACTCGGTCACCGAGGCCGCCGCGAACGCCCCGGCGACGGCGACCAGCGGGCCGGGGTCGCCGGCCCGCAGCGGCGGGATGGCCCGGTCGATGCCGATCATGACCAGGTACGGGCCGGCCATCGCTGCGGCGTTCTGGGCCAGCAGGAGGCCGACCGCGACGGCGAGTCGCCCCCGGTGCGGGCGGAGCAGGTCGGCCAGCAGGACCCGGCTGAGCCGGCGTAGCCGGGTTACCGCCTCGGGCGCGGTGTCCTCGGCCCGGCTCCGGTCGGCCTCCGGGTCGGTGGCGGTTCCGCGCCAGCGGGTGAGTTCGGGCTCCTCCTCGGGCGGTGGGTCGGCCTGCTTCGGGACGGTCACGAGTGCACCAGCCCCCAGCCGTCCGAGGCGGACGGGCTCGACCCGGTGGCTCCGGACGCCGGTGGGTTCCCGGCGGGCGGCTCGCCGGTCCTGGGTGGCGGTTCGGCGGCGAGCAGCGCCCGGTAGGCCGGCATTGTGGCGAGCAGCTCGGAGTGCCGGCCGATCGCGGTGATCCGGCCGTCCTGGAGCAGCGCCACCCGGTCGGCCAGCGCGATCGTCGACGGCCGGTGCACGACCAACAGCGCGGTGCTGTCGCGCAGGACCCGACGCAGCGCCGCCTCGACCAGTGCCTCGGTGTGCACGTCGAGCGCGGACAGCGGGTCGTCCAACACCAGCACCGGCGGCCGGCCGAGCACGGCGCGCGCCAACGCGAGCCGCTGCCGTTGCCCGCCGGAGAGGGACAGCCCCTGCTCACCCACGCGGGTGGCCAACCCCCACGGCAGGTCGTACGCGAAGTCGGCCTGAGCCAGCGCGAGAGCGGCGCGTACGTCGTCGTCGCCGGCGTCCGGGTGACCCAGGGTGAGGTTCTCGCGGACCGACATGGAGAACAGCGTGGGTTCCTCGAACGCCACCCCGACCAGCCGGCGCAGCGAGGCCAGTCGCAGCTCGCGCAGGTCGTGCCCGTCCAGGGTGATCCGGCCGGCGGTGACGTCGTGCAGCCGCGGCACCAGGGACAGCAGGGTGCTCTTGCCGGACCCGGTGGCCCCGACCAGGGCCAGCGTCTCACCCGGCTCGATGGTCAGGTCGATCTCGTGCAGCACCGGCGCGGCGGCACCCGGGTAGCTGAACGCCACACGCTCGAAGCGGAGCCGCCCGTGGACCGCGTCGCGGGGGAGCGCGAGCGCGCCGGGGGAGTCCACGATCCGGGGTGGGGTGTCCAGCACCTCCTGGATCCGGTCGGCGGCGGTGGCGGCCTCCTGGCCGTTGGCGATGATCCAACCCAGCGACTGCACCGGCCAGATGAGCATCAGTTGGAGGCTGACGAACGCGACCAGCTCGCCGATGGTGAGCGCGCCTCTGGCGGCGGCGGCCGCCCCGGCCACCAGCACCACGCCCAGGGTCACGTTCGGCACCAGGTCGAGCAACGCCGAGGTGTTGGCAAGCAGCCGACCCTTGCCGACGCCCGTGTCGTGCAGCCTTCGGGCCCCACCGGCGAAGCGGGCGGCCAGTTCGGGCCCCCGGCCGTACGCCTTCATGGTGCGCAGGCCCTGCGCGGTCTCCTCGACCAGGGTCGCCACGTCGCCCTGCTGGTCCTGCATCCGTCGGGACGCGGCGTGGTAGTGCCGCCCGAACCGGCGGCTGATCAGCAGCAGCGGCACCGCGCTGGCCGCCACCAGCACCCCGAGTGCCGCGTGCAGGTTGATCAGCAGCACCACCACGACCACGTAGGTGGTCAGGTTGAGCACCAGGAAGAACACGCCGAAAGAGAGGAACCGGCGGATCACCGACAGGTCGCTGGTGATCCGGGAGAGCAACTGCCCGGACTGCCAGCGGTCGTGGAAACTCGTCGGCAACCGTTGCAGGTGGGCGTAGACGTCGGCGCGCAGCGCCGCCTCCATGCCCACCGCCGAGGAGGACTGCACCCACCGGCGGATGAAGATGAGCACCGCCTCGGCCACGCCGAGCAGCAGCGCCAGGCCCCCGAGCTGGAGCAGCCCGGCAGGTTCGTGGCGGGCCACCGGCCCGTCCACCACCCGCTGCACGACCAGCGGTACGGCGATCCCGGCCGCCGTGCCGGCGAGCCCCGCGAGGAGCAACCAGGCGAACTCGGCCGCGTACGGGCGCAGGTAGGGGCGCAGCCGCCAGAGGTTGTGCACGGGGTGGCTGCCCGCGGCGACCCGGGCGGCCGGGTCGCCGTCGCTCTCCACAGGCACTACCAGACGGTAGCGTCTAACAGGTGTCGATGCCTCTGTCAGCTTGCTGTCAAGCGCCGCTCATGACCGAGAAGCCACTTCTTCACGTCCAGCCCCCAGCGGTAACCGCCGAGCGTCCCGTCGGTGCGGAGCACCCGGTGGCAGGGCACGAACAGTGCCGCCGCGTTCCGGGCGCAGGCGGCTGCGGCGGCCCGCACCGCCGGCGGCCGACCGGCCAGTGCCGCGTACCCGGTGTAGGTGACCGGGGTGCCCGGCGGCACCTCACGCAGCACCTGCCAGGCGTGCGCCATGAACTCGCCGCCGGTGAGCTGACGGACCGGCACCGTGTCGATGGCGGCGAGGTCGCCGTCCAGGTAGGACCGGACTGCCGTGCTCACCGGGCCGAGGTCGGCCAGCTGTCGCAGTGGCGCCCGCAGGGTGGGGTGGACCAGGGGCAGCAGCGCCGCCGGGTCCGGGGTGAAGCCAGCCGCCCGTACGTCGCCGTCCGGGCCGATGAGGATGCTCAGCGGGCCGGTCGGTGTGCTCAGGACGGTGCTGTCGATGCTCATGCCGCTCTCCAGAGTCTGATCGTGGCGTAGGACCGCCAGGGACGCCAACGGTCGGCGTACCCGTCGAGGGTTTGTTGGGTGTCGGGCAGGCCGAGCGCGGCGGCGCCGCGCCGGACCGCGAGGTCGGTGCTGAGCAGGATGTCGGGGTCGCCGAAGGCGCGCATGGCCAGGTAGCTGGCGGTCCACGGGCCGATGCCGGGCAGGGCGAGCAGCCGCCGCACGGCTTCCTCCCGATCCACCCCCGGCGCCAGGTCGACCGTCCCGTCGGTGACGGCCCGCGCCAGCCCCCGCAAGGTCTCCCGCCGCCCCACCGGCATCCCGAACCCGGAGTCCGGCACGCGCAGCAGCTCGTCCGCGCTCAAGAACCCCCGCAGCCCGCCCTCGCCGCGTTGATCATGAGGCTGGCCTGGATTTTGATCTCCATCGGCCTCGTCAACCTCATGATCAACCGGGTCATGGGCGGCCAGGAGGCGGGTCAGGGTCTTTTGGGCTGCGGTTACCGAGATCTGTTGGCCGACGACGGCGCGGACGGCCATTTCGAAGCCGTCCACCGCGCGGGGCACCCGAATGCCGGGCTCGGCGGCGACCGCCGGCGCCAGCGCCGGGTCCGCCGCGAGCGTGCCGTCGATCGCTGCCGGGTCCGCGTCCAGGTCGAGCAGCCGGCGACAGCGGGCCACAGCGGGAGCCAGGTCGCGCAGGTCGGTCAGCCGCAGCGTCGCCGCCACGTGCCCGTCCGCCGGGGTCAGCGCCACCTCGCCGGTGCCGTGTGGCAACCGCAGACCCCGGTGGTACGTCCCGTCGCGAACCTCCTCCACACCGGGCAACGCCCGCACCGTGAGGAAGTCCAGCAGCGCCCGGGCGTGCAGCGGCGGGCGGTACGCCAGCCGGAGCGCGATGGTCCCCGCCCCGACCGCCGCCTGCTGGCGCCCACGGGCCGCGCGCAGGTCGGACGGGGCGCTCGCGTACACCTCGCGGAGCGTGTCGTTGAACTGCCGCACGCTGCCGAAGCCCGCGGCGAACGCGATCTCGGCCATCCCGAGGTCGGTCGTCTCGATCAGGATCCGGGCGGTCTGCGCTCGCTGGGCCCGGGCCAGCGCCAGCGGCCCGGCGCCCATCTCGGCGCTCAGCATCCGGTGCAGGTGCCGTTCGGTGTAGCCCAGACGGGAGGCCAACCCCGGTACGCCATCCCGGTCGATCACCCCGTCCGCGATCAACCGCATCGCCCGGCCGACCACGTCGGCGCGGATGTCCCACTGCGGCGAGCCGGGCGCGGCGTCGGGCCGGCAGCGGCGACAGGCGCGCAGTCCGGCACCCTGCGCCGCGGCGGCGGACGGGAAGAACCGGACGTTCTTCCGCTTCGGCGTGATCGCCGGACAGGACGGCCGGCAGTAGATGCCGGTGGACGTCACGCCGGTGTAGAACCAGCCGTCGAACCGCTGGTCACGGCTGTCCACAGCCCGGTAACACCGCTCGAAGTCCATCTCCATGTCACCGATGATGCCCCGCTCGGTGCGTCGTCGGCTGGCGGGAATCGGACCTCGGCGTACGCCCGGCGTGGTCAGCGGCGACGCCGGTGCGGCTGGCCGGACCGGGCGGACTGGCCAGATCGGCTGGGCTGGCCTGCGCGGGCCGGCTGGCCTGCGCGGGTGGGCTGGCCGGACCGGTTGGGTTGGCCGGTCAGCAGGGCCGACCGGAACACGCCGTCCGGGTCGTAGCGCTTCCACAGCCGCCGCACCCGGGCCCCGGTCTCGCCCGGGTAGATCCGGGCGAACGCGGCGGGGTCCGGTCGGCTCTCGAAGTTGACGTACGCGCCGTCGGCGCGGGCACCGACGGCCCGCCAGGCCGCGTCCAACGCCCCGGCGCCCTGCGGCGGGAACACCGACGCGACCACCATCGTGTTCTGGTGGCGATGGGAGTACGCGGTCGCGTCGGGCGCGACGTTGTTGACCGCCCCACCCAACGAGCGGAGTTGGACCACCGCCCGCCCCGGCCCGGTCACCGCGCGCGTCACGGCCCGCGCGCCGGCGTCGTCCAGCCCGGTGAACAGACCGTTGGTGGTCGTGCCCCGCTGCTGCCCGACGTTCGGGTGCAGGTGCGCGGTCGGCACCAGCGTCGGGTAGGGCAGCAGGTCGGTCCGGTGTTCGAGCACCTTGCCGATGGCGAGCAGTGGCTCCACCGCCGGTCGGGCCCGGCGCAGGCTCTCGGCGGCCACCACGGCGGTGATGGACATGAGCACCGAGCGACCCTCGGCGTACACCACGGCGGCCGCGGACAGTTCCCGTGGGGCCTGCGCGAGGTAACTCGTCCACTCCCGGATGGTGCGACCGTCCGGGTGCGCCTCGACGACCAGCTGCGCCACGCCGACGTTGCGCTGCTCGGCCGCCTCGATCTCGAAGGCCACCACGATCCCCGCGCCTGCTCCGGCGCCCCGGACCAGCCAGAACAGCTCCGGCTCGTGCGCGGCGTCGGCGCGCACCAGCGTCCCGTCGGCGAGCACCACCTCGACCGCGCGGACGCGGTCGATGGTGAGGCCGTGGGCGCGGACCAGCCACCCCACACCGCCGCCGGTGGCCAGGCCGCCGACGCCCACGCCGCCGTAGTCACCCGAGCTGACCACCAGGCCGTACGGGGCCAGCGCCTTCGCGACGTTCGCCCAGCGGGCACCGGCCTCGATGCGGACCAGCCCGGCCCGCTCGTCGAGGATCTGCACCCGGTTGAGCATGGACAGGTCGATGACCACGCCACCGTTGTTGGACGACGCCCCGGAGAAGCCGTGCCCGCCGCTGCGGACGGCAATGGGCAGCCGCTGTTCCCGCGCGTACCGGAGCGCGTCGACCACCTGCGCGGTGGTCTTCGGCAGCAGGACGGCGGCCGGCGACGCCGACGTGGTGTACGTCGAGCGCAGTTGCGCGTACCGGCGGTCGCCGGGTGTGACGATCTGCCCCCGGAGGGAATCGGGCACCCGGGCCATGGCGGTGGTCATCGCTGCCCCTGAGCCGCTCGGCCGTCGTGGTCGGTCATGGCCCCAGGATGAGCGGGCATGCCGGCCTCGACAAACTCGGTGGACCGATGCGTCGTGTTCGCCGGCACGCGCGGCGCTCGCCGGTACGGGGAGCGCCGCGCGATGGTGACCGGGATCTCCGACCGACTCCCTGCCCTGCGGCTCACGGAAGTCAATTGCGTCGTGGCACCGCCGGGGCCGGAGATGACCGTGGGGCGGCCGGTCAGGCCGGTGCCGAGACGCCGCCGGCCTGACCGGTCCTGCTCATCTGGACGGGGTCGGACTGACAGTGGGCCGGCCCGGTACGCCGGGCGGGCCTCCCGGAACCGGCGTGACAGTCGGCCGGCCCGGCACGCCGGGCGGGCCTCCCGGAACCGGGGTGACAGTGGGCCGGCCCGGTACGCCGGGTGCGCCTCCCGGAACCGGGGTGACAGTGGGCCGGCCCGGTACGCCGGGCGGGCTCGGCACCGCTGTGGGGTCGGCGGGGCTTGGTGTGACGATCGGCACGCCGGGCGGCGGCCCGGACGGGACGGGGACGGCCGCCGGGCCCGCCGGGCTCGGCACGGCTGGCGGAGGCCTGTCCGATCCGGTCGCGGCCAAGGCGATCGGCGCCGCGATCAGGATCGCCGCGAGCGTGCCCACCGCCCCCATGGTCACCGTGGCGCGGCGTTTGTTGCGAACCCGCCGTTCCGCTCGGTTCAACTGGTCATGCACGATCGGTGCCTCCTCGGCCAGGTCGGTGAGGGTGGAGCGGATGAGGCTCTCGAAGGGATCGATCATCGCCGTACCTCCAGCAACTCGATCTCCGGCAGCAGGTCGCGCAGGCGCTTGACCGCCCGGTGCGTACGGCTGCGGACGGTGCCCACCGAGCAGCCGAGCAGCTCGGCCACCCGGGCTTCGGGCAGGTCCTCGTAGTAGCGCAGGACCACCACCGCCCGCTGCGCCGGTGGCAGGTGGCGCAGCGCGGCACGCATCGCGAGCCGTACGTCGGAGCCACCGCTCGGGTCGGCGTCCACGGGCTCGTCGGCCGGGTTGAGCGGCGTCTCCCGCCGTCGGCGAAGTCGCCGCCACCAGCTGATCTGCTCGCGGTACATCACCACGCGGAGATACCCCTCGGGATCGGCGTGCCGGATGGTCTCCCACTTCGGGATGGTTCGCGCCAACGCCGACTGGAACAGGTCCTCGGCGGCGTTGCGGTCCCCGGTCAGCAGGTACGCGACCCGCATCAACGCCGGTGTCCGGCTGCCGACGAACTCGGCCAGCCGAGCGCGTTCGTCCTCGTCCACCCACCACCCCCGTTTCGTTGTCACCCATACAGACGCCCCAGGTCATCGTCGCTATCCGCGATCCGGGGTGTTTTTCCGGCCCGGAAGTGTCGGTCGTGACGGGTACCGTCCGGCAACCAACTGAAGAAGGGGTGTGCGGGACATGACGAGCGTGGCGGGTTGGGCGGCGGCGTCGACACCGGGCGCGTTCCCGGCGCTGCCCCGCGCGGTGGCGCAGTCCTTCTACCGGCGGATGCGGGCCGTCGCACCGGCCGCCGTCGGCGCCATCGAACGGGACCGGGCGGCCGACCCCGATCAGGCCTTCTCCGACACCGCCTGCGGCCGGTTGGTCGGCTCACTCGACGACGCGGGCCTGCGGGCACTCGGGATGTGGACCCATCACTGGTGCATGCGCTTCTACGACGACGACACCCGCGTCGGCCGGCGGTTGGTGCGCGAGATCGCCGCGCGGGCCGGGTTGGGCTGGACGGCCGACGAGGTGCGCTGGATGCTGCGCGAGTCGTTCTCGGCAGGCCCGGCCGCCGCCGACCGGTTCACCCTGCCCCGCGCGGCCGCGGCGCAACTGCCCCCGGCCGACCGGCCGCCCGAGGCCCACTGGCCCGAGGTCGAGGTGCCCCGCCAGCGCCGCGGCCGGCACGCGGGCGGGTGACCGGCCGCCTCGTGGCTGCGGCAGGATGGACGCCGCACCGCCCCGACGGAAGGACGCCCCCGATGCCCGCCAGCGAACCGACCATCATCGCCACCAGCATGGGCTTCTCCCGGGGCGACCGAGGGCCGTACGACATGCGCCCCAGCCCGGTCTTCGAGCTGGCGGCGGAGCTCGCCGAGGCTGGTCCGCAGCCACGCATCTGCTACCTCGGGCAGGCCGTCGGTGACCAGCCCACCTCGCTGACCGCCGTCTACGGCGCGTTCGCCGACACCCGGTTCCGGCTGTCGCACCTCGCCCTCTTCCCCATGCCGAACGTCGAGGACGTCCGCGCCCACCTGCTCGCCCAGGACGTGATCTGGGTCGGTGGCGGCAGCGTGGCCAACCTGGTCGCCGTCTGGCGGGTGCACGGGCTCGACGACATCCTGCACGAGTGCTGGCAGGCCGGTGTGGTGCTGGCCGGTGTCTCCGCCGGCTCGATCTGCTGGCACGTCGGTGGTGCCACCGACAGCTTCGGCCCCCGACTGCGCGGCTTCACCGAGGGGTTGGCCTGGTTGCCGTACGGCAACGGGGTGCACTACGACAGCGAGGGCCAGCGCCGCCCGCTGATGCACGAGCTGGTGGGCAGCGGGACGCTCCCGACCAGCCACTGCACGGACGACGGGGTCGGTCTGGTCTACCGGGGCATCCGCCTGGTCGAGGCAATCGCGGACCGTGAGGGCGTCTCGGCGTACGAGGTCAGCCGTGGCGCGGACGGCAGCGCCCGCGAGGCGGTCATCGCCCCACGCCTGCTCGGCTGACGACCGGTCAGCGCCACCCCTCGCCGGGGCCGTGCCGCCGGAAACCGAGCCGCCTGGACCGGCCCGGTCGGCACCCGCGTAAGCTGGCCGGTCGTGAGTCTTTCCATCGGCATCGTCGGCCTGCCCAACGTCGGCAAGAGCACGCTTTTCAACGCGTTGACCAAGAACGACGTGCTGGCGGCGAACTACCCGTTCGCCACCATCGAGCCCAACGTCGGTGTGGTCGGGCTGCCCGACGAGCGGCTGGGCAAGCTGGCCGAGATCTTCTCCTCGCAGAAGGTGCTGCCGGCCCCGGTGTCGTTCGTCGACATCGCCGGCCTGGTCCGCGGCGCCTCCAAGGGGCAGGGCCGGGGCAACGCCTTCCTGGCCAACATCCGGGACGCTTCGGCGATCTGCCAGGTCGTGCGGGCCTTCTCCGACCCGAACGTGGTGCACGTCGACGGCAAGATCTCCCCGGCCGACGACATCGAGACGATCAACACCGAGCTGATCCTCGCCGACCTGCAGACCCTGGACAAGGCGCTGCCCCGGTTGGAGAAGGAAGCCAAGCTCCGCAAGGACCGGGCCGCCGCGGTCGCCGCCGCGAAGGCCGCGATCGAGGTGCTCGACGGCGGCACCACCCTCTACTCCGGGGCCGCCGCCGCCAAGATCGAGCTGGAGCACCTGCGCGAGCTGCACCTGCTCACCACCAAGCCCTTCCTGTACGTCTTCAACGTCGACGAGGCCGAACTGGCCAACGAGTCGTTCCTCGACGAGCTGCGCGCCCTGGTCGCCCCCGCCGAGGCCGTCTTCATGGACGCCAAGATCGAATCTGAGCTGGTGGACCTGCCCGAGGATGAGGCCCGCGAGCTGCTGGAGTCGATCGGGCAGAACGAGCCCGGCCTCAACCAGCTCGTCCGGGTCGGCTTCCGCACGCTCGGCCTCCAGACGTACCTCACGGCCGGCCCCAAGGAAGCGCGCGCCTGGACCGTCCCGGTCGGCGCCACCGCGCCGGAGGCCGCGGGTGTCATCCACAGCGACTTCCAGCGCGGCTTCATCAAGGCCGAGGTCGTCTCGTACAACGACCTGGTTGAGTACGGTTCCATGGCGGCGGCCAAGGCTGCGGGCAAGGTCCGCATCGAGGGCAAGGAGTACGTCATGCAGGACGGCGACGTGGTGGAGTTCCGCTTCAACGTCTGAATCCGACCCCGTTGCCGCAGGCCAGGGGGTTGGTGCCTCGCCCTGGGGCACACCGGGGGCACAACCTCACGCCTCGTCGACGGCCCGGCGGTGCGCTCCTCCGAGTCCGGCATCAGGTGACCGTAGGCCGACGGGACTAGCGTCGCGTTCTCGTGCCCAGCCGTTCGGCCACGGTGATGACCGACTCGCCCTGCATCAGCAGGACCGAGGCGTAGTGGTGGCGTAGGTCGTGGCTCGTGATGTTCTCCGGCAGGCCCGCCTTTCGCACGGCCGCACCAATAGATGAGCGTGCCGTAGTAGTCGTGCCGGTAGGGGCCGGCGAAGCGGGTCGTGAACAAGGAGCCGTCATCAGCCGGCTGTTAGAGGGTGGCGCGAGTGGCTGGTCATCCAGTTCGACGCCGGTAACAACCTGATCTGGCAGGCACTCGTCAGACGGCTAGCTACTCCTGAGGAGTAGTGGCCGCTCCTGCCGCTTGATGACGTTCAGAACCGTGCTGCAAGCGACGCCTTGTTCAGGCTGTTGGATCGCTTCCTGGCGGAGCGCGAAAGCAGCGGAGGAACTTCGGCGATCAAGGCCGCTCACCAGACGTGGATGGAGCGCCAGAGCTGGTACCAGCCCGAGGGATCGGCATGAACGAGGCACGACGATCATGTCAAGCGTCTGCTGGGACGCGACTGTCAAGTATGTGCCGCCTGGCACACTCCGTACAACGTCCACCACGGACACGCCGGCACCGTCCACGCGGTCCGCGCCGAGGTCCTGACCGCGGCCTACCAGCGACACCCCGAACCAGCAGTCCTGCCCGCAGCGGTGACACCTTCCGTAGTCGGATCCCGAGATCTACCGTTCGGTGAAAGTCGCCATCGACATGCCCGCCGAGATCGGGCCAGGTCTGGGACGCCAGCTGGTCGACACGGTGCAGGGGTTCGAGGGACCCGATCTACGCTTCCGCCGTCAGTCCGAGGTCCGGATCTGCTCCAGGCGCGTCAGAGGCTCCTGGAGGTACTCGATGAGCTCCCGCAGCGCGTCCTTCTCCGCCGTGGTGATCACAACGCCCTCCTCCCACACGGCGCCGACGAGCGTCGTGATCGCGTGGTCCCAGGCGCCGGCGCCTCTGGCCCTCAGGACCATCGACCGGTACTTCGGGCTGATCTTGGGTGCGACCTGGTCGATGATCCGAGGGCTGAGCCGGATGTAATCGTTGACTTCCATGGGTCTCCCGTGGGTGCGGTGGTTAGGCCGGCGGGTTGGTTCTGACGCCCTCGCCGCTGATGGGGTGGCCGCCGGAGATGCTGCCGTCCTTGTCCAGGATAACGACGCAGGTGATGCCGTCGCGGGTGCCGGTGACTACCCAGCCGTCGCCGCCGGGACGCGCCTCAGGGCGGCTGTCGGGGTTGGCGGCGATGCTCTTGAACCAGCCCTCGACCTGCTCCTTGGTGGTGCCGGGCGGGAAGAGCGTCTTGTTGGGCTCGGTGGACGAGGGCTTGTGGTCGCCATTACCCCTCCCGTCGCCGTCCCAGATCTTGTCCATCGCCCCGTCGCCCATCTGACCGAAGCGGCGCATGTCGAACCTGGCGTCGGCGAACTCGGGGTCGTCCCAGGGGTTGGTCCTCTTGGGCGCCTCGGGCTCGGATGTGTCGGCGTCCTTCGGGCGGCCCTCCCGGACGCGATCGAGGCCGTGCTGCTGGGCTGCTCCCACGCGCTTGGGCATCATTGCCGGGTTGAACTTTTTAGGCTTTGGGCCATCGTCGCCACCGCCGTGCGGTGGGGTGGGGCCTGAGGGGTGCTTGTGGAGGCCCGCCACAGCGAACAGGACCACCAGGACGGCGGTGGTCCGCAGAGCCGCCATGAGTTGTCGCATCGAGGGCCGCCTAGACGTCGAGGAGTGCGCGGAGGGCGGAGAGGCTGGCGATCAGGCCCATCAGCCAGCCGAAGATGCGGCCGGTCCAGCGGACGACGGCGATTGCGAGCTGGGAGGCGACCAGCGGTGTGGCGAAGCCGAGAGAGAAGACCACCTCGGCCAGCCACACCACGACCTTGGCGATGCAGTCGGCGATGAAGGCGCGCACGACCTCCCGCACCGTCTGCACCAGGACCCCCGCGCCACGGGTCGCGGCACCCATGCCGGCGGCCGTGCCCGCGAAGATCCCGGCGACGTCGATGTTGATGGTCAGGATGTCGCGGTAGGCGTCGGCGGCCGCGCCCTGCCATCCGTCGAGGTCGCCGACCAGCCGCGCCTTGAGGTCCTCGGCGATGGAGAACAACTCACTGGCCATGTTGTCCCAGGTCAAGGCGTGCGTCTCGATGGTCTCGGGGTCGCCGGCCAGCCAGTCGAGTGCCTGCTTCAGTGGCTCGACCTGCTCGATGGCCCACTCGATGCCCATCGACAGGAGCGTGCCGAACGGGTCGATGACGATGGACGCCCCGTCGAGAGCGGCGCCCAAGCCCGCGACTGAGCCGTCGATCCAGCTGCCGGACTCGATGGCGTCCTTGATGCCCATGTAGTCGTCGGCCAGCGGCAGGCCGGTCCAGCCGTCGCGGTGCGCGGCGCTTGTCGAAGCGATGTCGGAGGTCGTGGCGACCAGTGGGTTGCTCATGAGAGGGCGCCGGGCCGGCTCAGGTCGCGGAGTGGAAGGAGTTGAAGCCGTCGGTGTTCGACTCCTCGGCCCGCTCGTAGGCGTCGGCGTTTTTCTTGATTCCCGCGGCGAGCAGCGCGATGTTCTCGGCGAGCATCCCCACACCCTTGTCCTGGTCCCGGTGGCGTCCCTCCAGGATGGGCGGTAAGAACTGGCAGAGCTGCCCGTACGCATCATCGGCCTGGAAAATGGTGCCGCTCGCGGCCATGACGGCGGCAAAGCGGTCGTGAATGGCCGACATGGCCGTGGCGTGCGCGCGCAGCGCCTCGACGTCGACCTCGAACCCCCCGTGCATCAGTAACGCCCCTCTTCGTCCTCGGTGTCGGCGGTCCGGAATCCGGCCAGCAGGGCCCGGCCGGTCGCCGAGTCGGCGCCGACCGTCTCCCGCACGACCTCGGCGGCGGCCTCGGCGAGCTTGACCCGCGCATTGCGATAGGCGCCCATGATCGCCTGCTGCGTCTGCTCCAGGCTCACGCGCTGCACCCGCGCGGAGAGCCGGACGTCGGCCATCGCCCCCGTGGAGTCGACGGTGACCTCGACGATCCCGTGGGCGTCGCTGGCCGTGACCCGCAGCGCGAGCAAGCCGGCACTGGCGGCCTGCGTGTCGGCGGCCCGGCGCACGGCATTGGCCTGCCATGCCTCCAGGCGTTCCCGCGCATCCTCGGCGTCCAACAGCGGATTGACCATCGCGCCTCCGTTTCCGTTGCCGAGCAGGGGATTTAGAGGCGTCAGTGTAGCCGCGGCCCGCCAAACCAAGATTGCCGAGCGAATGCGGCATGATCTGGTCAATCTGGATCTCGGCGACGTGGGTGCTGATGATCGCCTTCTCCGGGCCTGCTCGACCTGGCGGCGGTGTTCGGCCCAGGGAGCACCCACCAATGTGGCCGGTCGAGTCGTTGCGCGAACCGTCGGGGTGTGGTGTCGTCCGCGTTCAGTTCTGGCCAGGACTCGCGGTGGCCAGGCCGGCCGCCTTGGCAGCGTCGAGCAGACGCCGGTCGTAAGCGACGAAGGCAACTAATTCCGCTCCGGACTCGTTGGTAAGAACCTGCGCGGTCGCCAGATGAATGGCGTCGAGACTGCGCAGTGTCGGCTCGGGGGCGTTGAACGCTTGACCGACCACCAGCGGGCCGTCCTCACGGACATGTTCGGCTGTCCCGTCCTGACTGGCGAGGACCTCCGATAGGTCACGGACGGACGGCCTTCTCGCCATGGACGACTGCGTACTCCGCGGCGAGCCAGGGCCCGAGGCCGTCGATGAGTTCGCGGAGCACACTCGGAACCGGCGAGGGCGTGCGGCCGATAACGGCAGCTCTACGCATCTGCTCCGCGCGTTCCGGATAGTGCAGCCCGAACGCCTCAGCGGACTGGGTGAGGTCGCTCGTCCAGCCTCCCCACCGCGGCATGATCAGCGTGGACCCCGTCCTGACGATGCGCCGCGCGACGACCCGGCTGAGGGTCTTCCGTTGCTGGTCGGTGTTCGCTTCGACGGCCTGACGGCGCCACCCGGGAAGCGCAAGGGACAGGTCGCCGTTCGTCTCGCGGGCGAGCAGGGGAGTGGGCCGGTAGCGGGGGAGTTGGTCGGCGAGGTCGTCGCCGCCCAGCAGGGGGGTGCACAGGCAGGCGACGAAGAAGCCAAGGTCGTGCCGCTCAAGCTCGCTGAGCAACGTACGTGCACTGAACAGCAGGATGCCCACGCCGTCGATCTGCGGAAAGGACCGGTCGAGGTCTTGCTCGACCCTGGTGGCAGCCGCCCGGTCGGCCTCGGTTGGTTCGGTGCGCAGGGCGAGAAGCAGGTCGAGGTCGGATACGCCGAGGATGGCGGTGCCGCGCGGGATGCTGCCGTAGATGTAGGCGCTGTGCAGCCGACCACCGTCGAACGATTCGGCTATCCGAGCGCGTGCCGCGTCGACTACACCGGCGAAGGCGGCCGGTACCCGGCTCAGTGCACCCTCGCGCGCAATCCAGCCCTCGACGTCCAGTCCTCTTCCGGCCATGGGGACACTCTGCCGGAGCCACCGGTCCTGCCGCTCGGCCCAGGCGCCCCAGCTCGTTGCCGCTGGGGTCGGTGAAGTGGAACCGCCGGCCACCGGGGAACTCGTACGGCCCGTTCACCACCTGGCCGCCGGTCTGGTCACGAGCGGGGCTCTCGACTACGTCTACGATAATTTCCCGCAGGACGCCAGGGACGGTATCGAGAACGGCGCCTCGGCGGCGGGGAATGCCATCTCCGACGCAGGCGGAGCGATAGCCGACGGCGCCAAGGACACATGGAACTTCCTTTTCTCACGGAAGTCGACGAATGCAGGCAGATCAGGATCCGGTCCGTGGGCACGGTGGCGCTCCGGCGCTGCCGGTGCTCACGGGCTGGGCCGGGCGACAGATGTCCGTACTCTTCACTGCTTCGATGGTCGGACTGGCCGTGGTCGCCCTGGGTATGGCGGCCGGCGTGGTGTCCGCGGCCCGGTCCGATGACGGCAGCTCGGTCGTGCTGCTGGCGTTCGGCGCCGTCTTCCTGGCCCTCGTGATCGGGTTCTCGGTCCAGTCCCGCCGCCCGCGCTCCGGCCGTGGGCGCCGACCCACGCTGGTCGACGTCCCGCAGGGCGGGCGCGGGGTGCGGTACGGCTACGCGGCCGTGCCGTATGTCTTGCTCGGTGGGCTGCTGGTGCTGGCTGCGCTGGTTACCGGGGTGGTGGCGGTGACTGCGATGTTCGCCGGGGTCGTCGGCGTGCTGCTCGGGGTGGGCTTCGCGATCCTCGCGGTGCTGGTGGGCTGGCTCCTGGTGACCATGCTCCGGCTGGCGCCGGGAGAGCTGGTGTTGTCGCCGGCCGGCATCCAGCACCGCGCCCTGGTCCACACCCAGTTCGTGCCGTGGCGGGACGTCTACCAGGTCTCCGCCGAGAGGGTGAACACCCCGCTGCTGGTGGTCAAGGCGAACATGTCCGACGACACCCGGATGCGGCGCTACACGGGCCGCTTCGGCACGCTGGAGTCCCGGCTGCTGCCGTTCGTGGCGGTCCGACCGTACTGGCTGGCCGGCGATCCGGTGGTGGTCTACCACGCGTTGGCCTTCTACCACTCCCGCCCCGACCTTCAGCCGGAGCTGGGCACGGAGGCCGCCCTCGATCGGATCGCGGCGGGACGGGCGGTCGCCTCCCGATGAGGCGCGGCCGCTTGGCTAACACCAGGGGGCACAGGACCCATGAAAACGTCGTCAACCAGCGAACAAATGGGGTCCCCGGTCGGATGGTCCCGCTCTGTTGAGCCTGATGCCTGTGAGTCATATTGATGACTCACAGGCATCGCGCTTGCCGCAGCGGCCGCTCGCGGACGGCATCCGGCGTTGGTGCCGCCGTGGAGTCAGTGCCTTCCTCGGGGCATGCTGCGGCGTCAGGGGCGGGCGGCCTTCAAGCCATGCACGGCGGTGTACTCCGCTGCGAGCCACGGCCCCAGGTCGTCGATGAGTTGGCGTAGGACAGCCGGATCCGCCGACGGTGCACGGCCGATCCTGGCAGCCCCGAGCATCTGCTCGGCACGTGCCGGGTAGTAGATGCCGAACTCCTCGGCGGACTCGGTGAGGTCACTCGTCCAGCCTCCCCAACGAGGCATGACCAGCGTGAATCCGGTCCTGACGATGCGACGAGCGACGAGCCTGCTGAGGCCCCTACGTTGGTTGTCAGTGGTCGTCCTGGCCGCCTGCCTGCCCCATTCCGGAAGCGCCGATGACAGGTCGCCGTTCGTTTCCCGGGCGAGCAGAGCAGTGGGCCGGTAACGGGGAAGTTGCTTGGCGACGTCGTCGCCGAGCAGTGGAGTGCACAGGCAGGCGACGAAGAAGCCGAGATCGTGGCGTTCAAGCTCGCTGAGCAGGGTGCGTGTGCTGAACAGCAGGATCCCCACGCCGTCGATCTGGTCGAAGGACTGGTCGAGGGATTGTTCGATCTTCGCCGCATCCAGCCGGTCGGTCTCGGTCGGCTCGGCGTGCAGGGCGAGCAGCAGGTCGAGATCGGAGATCCCGGGCCTGGCGGTGCCGCGCGGGATGCTGCCGTAGACGTAGGCGCTGTGCAGCTGACCGTCGCCGAAACGCCTGGCTATCCGATCGCGTGCGGCGTCGACAACATCGGCGAATGCGCCGGGAACCCGACTCAGGGCCCCTTCACGGGCAATCGATCCGTCGACGCGCAGTCCTCTTCCGGTCACACGACCACTCTGCCGGAGCTTGCGATCTCCGCGAACCGGTTAACGGGCGTCGAGTGGTACGGAGATGGCGTCCCGGATCATGGCCACAGCTCGCTCGACCTCCCGCCCTGTGGCGGAGGAGTCGTCCTGTTCGGACTCGTGCACGAATGCGGTGACGCCACGGCGGCTGCCGCAGTAGTCCACGATCCCGTGTTCGATCTGCGTCCGCAGCGCCTGCCCGTACCCGTGGCGCTCGTAGAGCCCCGCGTCGTCACCGGCGATGGGGAGCAGGTGGGTGGTGAGCCGTTGCAGCCTCGGTTGGATGCCGGTGGAGGGGGCGTAGTCGAAGGCCCAGCCGTTGATGAAGACACGGTCGATCCAACCCTTGAGCAGGGCCGGCATCGACCACCAGTAGACCGGGAAGACCAGCACGAGGTCGGTGGCGTGGTCGAGGCGCTGCTGTTCGCGGCGCACGTCGGGCGGGGGCTCGCCACGCTGCTGGTATGCCCGACGGTCGGCCACACCGAACCTCGGGTCGAAGTCCTCGTCCGCCAGGTCGGCGATCTCGACCGAGCCCGGGCGAAGCGCTGCCGCGAGCTGCCGAACCGTGTGGTGCGTGAGGGACCCGGGCTCCGGGTGCACGGCTACCAGCAGGGTGTGCACGGGTGCGCGTCCCTACCGCTCGGCCCAGACGCCCAGCTCGTTGCCACTGGGGTCGGTGAAGTGGAACCGGCGGCCACCGGGGAACTCGTACGGCCCGTTCACCACCTGCCCGCCGGCCTCCTTCACGGCCTGGACGGAGCGGTCGAGGTCGGCCGAGTAGAGCAGCACCAGCGGGCCGCCCGCCTGGACGGCCTGATCCTCGCGGAGACCGCCGACCTCCGCCGCGGAGTCGCCGTGCGGGCTGCGGATGCCGGCGTACGCCGGCCCGTAGTCGTTGAACTCCCAGCCGAACGCGTCGGCGTAGAAGCGCTTGGCCTCGGCGAGGTTGGTCACCGTGAACTCGACGTAGTCGATGGCGTGGTGCCGGTGCGGCGATGGCTCAGACATGCACGGCATTCTGCTCCCCGGGTACGACGCGACCGCAACATGCAACTAAAGGTTGCGCTAGAGCGTGGGACTGTCGTAGGTTGAGTGCAACCAAAGGTTGCGAAAGGTTGAGGCTCATGGAGCAGGGAACCATCGAACGCGACATCCACGTCGACGCGTCACCCGAGGTGGTCTTCGAGGTGGTCAGTCAGCCCGAGCACATGCGGGAGTGGTGGCCCGACGACGCGCGGTTCGAGTCGGTCGCGGGCGCGCCCGGCGAGCTGGTGTGGCGCGACGCTGACACCGGTGAGACGAAGACCGTCGCGCTCGCGGTCGTCGAGGTCGACCCGCCGAAGCGATTCTCCTTCCGGTGGTGCTTCACCGAGCCGGAGCGGAGCGGGCAGGCGCTCTTCGTCACCTTCGACCTGGTGCCCAGCGGTGCGGGGACCTTGGTCCGGATGACCGAGACCGGGTTCCGCGAGCTGGGTTGGGAGGTCGCTGTCCTGGAAGAGCAGTACCGCGACCATGAGAACGGTTGGGACCACTACATGCCCAGGCTGGGCGCGTACGTTGCCCGGCTGGTCGCGACCCCGTGAGCACTGTGGTCGACGACGAGTTGTGGTCGGCGATCGGCGACCCGATTCGGCGTACGATGATCGATCTTCTTCTCGCTGACGGGCCGGGCACGGCCACTTCGTTGAGCAGGCGGCTACCCGTCACCCGCCAGGCCGTCTCGAAGCACCTGGCCGTCCTGGACCGGGTCGGGCTGATCCACGCCGAGTCGGCCGGTCGCGAGCGTCACTACCAGGTCGACGAGGCACAGCTCGCCCGCGCCGTCGCGCAGCTGTCGGCTGTGGGCTCCACCTGGGACGTCCGACTCCGCCGGATCAAGCGGATCGCCGAGGCGATCGAACGCACCCGCACCAACGACGAAGGAGAATGAGAATGGTCGACATCCTGCACCGGGTCGGCGTCGTCGCACCGCTCGACGACGTCTACCGAGCGGTGGCAACGCCGGAGGGCCTCGCCGCCTGGTGGACCACCGACACGGTGGGCAAGAGCGAAGTCGGTGGAAAGCTGGCCTTCCGGTTCGGCGATGCCGGCGGCTTCGACATGGAGGTCCTGGAGCTGAACCCCGCCGGGCGGGTGCGGTGGCGCGTCGTCGACGGCCCCGAGGAGTGGGTCGGCACCGAGGTCGACTGGCGTCTCGACCAGCGCGGCGAGTACACGATCGTCCAGTTCGCGCACCAGGGCTGGCGCGAGCCGGTCGAGTTCATGCACCACTGCAGCACCAAGTGGGCGCTGTTCCTGATGAGCCTCAAGGAGCAGGTCGAGACCGGCCACGGCCGACCGGCCCCGGACGACGTCCGGATCAGCGACTGGCACTGACCTCGGTGACGGCTGCATCGCCGGGCAATCGCGAGCTCCGCCTGGGGATAGCGATTGCCCCGGCGATCAGGCCGAGGGCCACGATCGCCACGGCGCAGACCAGCAGCGTCGGTCGGGGGCCGATGGCACCCACCAGCGGCCCGCCCAGCATGGTGCCCAGCGGCACCGCCAGCACGAGGATGGCACCGTTCGCGGCGAGCACCGCGGGCAGCTGGGCGGTCGACGTGCTGCGCTGGAACAGCGCCATCGACGTGGACATGTACGGCGCCCAGATGAAGCCCGCCAGGGCGAACGCCGGCAACGACACACCGACCGGTGCGCCCAGGCCGAGCGGCAGCATGGCGACGCCGAACGCGACGACGATGCCGATGGTGGTGGCTCGCAGTGGCCAGCGGCGGAGGTAACCGGCGACCAGACCTCCAGTGAGGCCGCCGACGCCGAACGCGGTGTAGTAGGCCCCGAGCAGCATCGCGGTGGCGTGCAGGTCGTCGGTGATGTGGATCGGCATCGCCACGTACACCGGTCCGAAGAGGAAGAAGAACCCGAGGCTCAGCACGAGCAGGCCCAGCAGGGCCGGGTTCTGGCGGATGACAGCGAAGCCGGCCGTTCGCGAAGCGCCGCTCTCGGACCGTGCGGGTCCGTCGTTGGCGGGAAGGGCGAGACGGTACGTGAGGGCCAGCGCGGCGAAGGTGGCGGCGTCGATGGCGATGACCCAGACCGGCCCCACCCAGCCGATCAGGATGCCCGCCAGTGGCGGGCCGACGATGGTGGCGAACCCTCCGATGGTGCTGAGCACGGCATTGGCCGGCAGATGGTGCCGCTGCGGCAGCAGTTCGGCGATCAGGGTGAACCGGCCGGCGGAGCCCCACGAGTGCAGCAGCGCCGACGCGGCCAGCAGGGCCACGTACAGCCCGATGGTGAGGACGCCGGCGAGGTGGGCGAGAGGGATCGCCGCGAGGGCGGAGGCCCGCAGGATCGCGTCCCACCCGGCGAGCTGCGCGCCACCGCGCCCACGCAGCAACCGCCCGAAGACGACCGTCCCGGCCGCGCTGGGCACTGTGTACGCCGCCATGGCCACCGCGATCCAGAGGCCGCGCTGACCGTGCGGGGCGAGTTGGATGGCGAGCCACGGCACCGCGACCACCGCCATGCCGTCGCCCAACGCGGACACGGCTAGCCCGGGCAGGACGCGCCGGAGTTGTGGGTGACTGACCACCGGCCAGTACGGCGAGGAGCGTGGGAAACGGGCGGCGTCTGTTGGCATGCTGCCAGCTCACCCGGCGCGGGCCCGACGATTCAAGAAAGGCTGCCGGCAGCAGAATCAGCCGAGCGCGAAACGTGCGAACTACCGGTCCGGGTGGGTGTCCTCGGCGCGAGGCTGGCCCGGGCGCTCGTCTGCAACGGGTGCGGTGTCGCCGCCGAGCAGTACCGCTCGTAATCGGTTGTTCTCGCGCCCGGCGCGGCGAGCGGGGCCGATACCGGCGATCATGCCGCAGATGTAGCCGAGCGGCACCAGCACCCGGCCGAGAGTTGCGGCCGTGCCGTTCACGTCGTCCCGCAGGACGTAGCCGACGATCAGCAGGCCGAGCGCCAGCGTCAGGACGGCCAGATCGGCTCGTTTGAACATCATGGGCAGTCGCTTCCGCTGGCGGAGATCGACCCCGTCCCCTCGGTGGCGGGGCGTCGTGCCCACAGTGACACATCCACGCCCGTGATCCGTCTGACCTTTCGGCGGAGGGAGATCGACTCGGGTTCCTTGAAATCGGGGTTTCGTCGTGGCGATGACACCCCGACTTTCCGGAACCCGAGTCGATCACACCGTTACTCCGCCCGGTAGACGGAGATGTGCGACGGGCTGTCGGCGTGGAACGGTCGCCGCTGCCAGTCGGCGTACCTTTCGGTGAGCCGGAGCCCCGCCTGCTGCGCCATCTCGTCGATCTGGTGTGGCCAGGCATACCGCATGGCGAACGGCTTCAAGTGCGCACCCTCGGCGTCGAAGGTGATGGTCTGCCGGATGAACCGCTGCGCCGGCCGGTCGTATTTGTGCAGCCGGATCGTCGCGGAGTCCTCGGTCACGGACCGCACCTGCACCTGCTCGTCCGAGTCGAAGTCGCGCGGGTCGGGCACGAACGTCTCGATGACGAACGCGCCGCCGGGCGACAGCACGCGGGCGACGTTGCGGAAGCAGTCCGCCTGCCGCTCGGCGTCCACGAGGTTGAACAGCGTGTTGAAGACCAGGTACGCGAGCCGGAACTCACCCTTCACCGGCACGTCCGCCATGTCGGCGATGACGACCGGGATCTGGTCGCCGCCGGGCTTGGCCCGCAACTGCGCCACCATCTCCTCGGACGCCTCGACACCGTGCACGGTGAGACCGCGCTCGGCCAGCGGAAGTGCGACCCGGCCGGTGCCGATCGCCAGTTCGAGAACCGGCCCCCCGTCGGCCAGATCGGCCAGGAAGTCCACCGCTGGCGCCGGGTCGGGGTTGCCGGGGCCGTCATAGTCGGCGGCCCAGAGCCGGCCGAAGAGGCCGGGATCGTCGAAGACCGACATCAGCGGCCTCCGGGGTTGGGTTCAGTGGCGCTCAGCGCCAGGGGAGCGGTAGTGCTCACGAAGTCTCGATTCCTCAGGTCGGATGACGGTGGGTTCGTGGGACCTCGTCGTGTCTGGCATGGTGGCTGCTCCCTTCGCACGACTGTCGACCGAGGACACCAGAGACGCCGCAGGCCCGGCAAGGCAATTACGCCAGCCGGGCCCAGGACGGGACGTGCGGTCAGGAGATGTGGTGCAGGATCACGTTGTGCACGTGGTGGCTCTTCTGCGCGCCACGGAACTCCACCTCGTAGGTGTGCGTGCCGACGTGGATCGCGATCGCTCCGGTGGAGAAGAACGAGCCACCCCAGGACTTGTTGCTGACCACACTCACGCTGGTGATCTTCGAGTACGGGATGCTGGTGATCGCGAACCGCTTCCCGACGAAGGAACGGTCCTGGATGATCACCCGGCGGTCGGTCAGCCCGATGAACCCGGTGCCGGTGCCGACCGCGTCGTAGACGGCGATGATCTGCTCACCCTCGAGAAGGCCACTCTCGATCTGCTGGACCTGCTCTTTGCGGTCGTACGCGATGTTCGCCATGCGATCCAGGCTAGAAAACCGGTGCCAACGTGCCGGCGTTCGCGTCGGTCGCGGCGCGGACGAACTCGCGTACCCGGGTGGTGGTGTTGCTGGGCAGCCAGACCGGCCCTCGTTCGATCGGTGGCGCGTCGTGGATGGGCACGTACGCCACGTCGGGGCGGGGGTAGTAGCGCCTCGTGTGCTCACCCACCGGCAGGACGCCCCGGCCCAGTGCGACCAGGGACAGCATCTCGGAGAAGGTGTTCCCGGCGGGTCCCTTCGGCACCGGCCGGCCAGCCGGGGTGCGCTCCGGGGTGCGGTCCCGTTTGAACTCCACCGAGGTCACTGCCGGGTACTGCACCACCGGGTGGTCGCTGGTCTTCCAGGACGGCTTCGTCTCGTCGCCGCGGCGGTTCACGCGGCGGACGTCGTGCTGGCCGGCGTGCTCGACGTGGTCGTTGGCGCGGTTCTGCGTGGGGGTGGTCATGTCAGCTCCTCAAAAGCACTGTTTGAGTAGTTCGTTCCGTCCCGAGAGCTTTGTCAACTCCCGCGCAGAACTGGTACCCCAGTGCTTTCAGGAAAACCTCAGACTTACCAACCAGTAGAAGCTCAGGCCTCGGTGACCGCCCGGTACGCGTCCTCGATGCGGGCGGCCAACAGGACCTCGCCCTCGGTCAGCGGCTCACCGTTGCCGTGCCCGACCCGGATCTGGGTGCTGTCGGACTGGCGGCTGATCTCCGGGCGGAGGTGCAGCGCATCCGCGACCACCTTGACCCGTTCAGTTAGTGCCGCGTGTTGGGTATCGTCGATCGCGAGCGTCCGTCGGATCTGCTCCCCCTCGCGTGTCCAACCAGACAGCAAGGTCAACGCGTCGGCAAGGTAGTCGTGCTTGGCCCTGCTGTTGAACAGCACGCGCATCACCGCACCCCCCAAGCGCCGTTGCCGGCTTGTGGCCAAATCGTCGCCATCCCGTGTCTTGTCGGTGTCCTCTAGTCTCTCGCCGCGCGGAAGGGGTGTCCACGCCCACACTTCCGTGTTCTGTTGGCCTAGCGGACGGCTACGGTACCCAAACCGCCGATTGATCTGGCACCCTGGACGCCCGTGCGGACCGAACGGGCGAATGGTGGCGGGCAGGTCGAACGACGGGACCTGAAGGTGATCGTCGGCGCGGCGATAATCCGGGACGGGCGGGTGCTCGCCTGCGCGCGTTCCGCCCCACCCGAAGTGGCAGGAATGTGGGAGTTTCCGGGCGGAAAGGTCGAGCCGGGCGAGGCGGAGATCGACGCGCTGACCCGGGAGTGCGTCGAGGAGCTGGCCGTACGCGTCGAGATCGGCGACCGGGTCGGCCGTGACGTACGGATGGCGCACGGCCGTTCGGTGCTCAAGGTGTACGCGGCCCGCCTGCTCGACGGCGAGGAGCCCCAGGCGTTGGAACACGAGGCGCTGCGCTGGCTCACGGCCGACGAGCTGGACTCGGTCACCTGGCTCCCCGCCGACGCCCCCATCGTCGCCGCCCTCCGCCCCCTGCTGCGTCCCTCCAGCCCTCGTTGATCATGAAGTTATTGCCGCGACACGCCGAGTGAGCTGGCAATAACTTCATGAT